>JADWMI010000029.1:0-12391 GCA_015767395.1 Bacteroidota bacterium
CCTGAAACTGTTGGAGGAATGGGACCTGATGCTGTTTGGAGAGGCTTGGCGACACTTGCTGGTAGTTGGATTGGCGGTGGAGCAAACCAAGCAGCGATGCTTGAAATTTATGAATACAACCCTCATAAATATGGTGGAATGGTAATTGTTGATATAATAGTTGCCAATCTTTGGATGGCAATTGTCTTATTAGGAATTGGAAAGCAAGAAAAAATTGATAAGTGGCTAAAAGCTGATACAACTGCAATTGATAAATTGGTGGAAAAGGTGGCATCCTATGCAGCTGCAAATGATAGAAATCCATCACTAGCCGATTATATGGTTATTTTATCAATTGCCTTTACTATTGTAGGGGCAGCTCATTTTGGAGCCAATGAAATTTCAGCATTTTTAAAGGAAAATATTGCTGCTGTAAATGATAAATCTTCTGCATGGTCATCATTTGGGTCACAGTTCTTCTGGATGATTAGCATTGCTACTTTTTTGGGTATTTTAGCTTCATTCACAAAACTAAAAACGTACGAAGGTGCTGGTGCTAGTAAAATTGGAAGTATTTTTATTTACATTTTAGTTGCCTCAATTGGTATGAAAATGGATTTAACAAAAATATTTGACAACCCTGGACTTATTGTAGTTGGCTTGATTTGGATGACCATTCATATTATTTTATTAATCGTTGTTGCTAAATTGATAAGAGCTCCTTATTTCTTTTTAGCCGTGGGAAGTCAAGCAAATGTTGGTGGGGCAGCTTCTGCACCAGTTGTTGCTGCAGCATTTCACCCTTCGTTAGCAACAGTTGGCGTTTTATTAGCCGTTTTTGGTTATGTTGTTGGAACTTACGGTGCTATGTTAACTGCAGAATTAATGCGAATTGTTGCACCATAAATTGTTTTAAAAACCAAATAAAAGTAAGATATTTGTCTGCTTAAAATTTTATAAATGAAAAAATCACTTCTCTTTATTATTGTTATTAGTTTAGTTATTTCTTGTGGAAAAAGCCACGAAGGAAATATGCTTGTAAAAGGAAATATTGATGGTCTAAAAAAAGGCACCCTTTATTTACAAAAAATAAAAGATACTTTACTTATTACTGTAGATTCAATTCAACTTAAAGGTGAGAGTAATTTTATTCTTTCAGACAATGTTGAAAGCCCAGAAATGTATTACATTACTTTAGGTGAAATATCTAATGAGAAAATGGCGTTTTTTGGCGAAGAAGGTGAAATTACAGTATCATCTAAATTAGCAAAACTAGTAACTTCTTTAAAAATAACAGGCTCTTCGAACCAAGTAGTTTTAGATGAATATAAAGCTATGATTCAAAAATTCAATGGAAAACAATTGGACTTGATTAAAGCTAAGTTTGATGCGATGAAAGATAGTGATTCTGAAGCCCAACTAGAAACTGAAGTTGCAGAGCGTAATTTAATAAAAAGAAGATATCTCTACACTACTAATTTTGCTTTAACACATGCAGATACTGAAGTGGCGCCGTATTTAGCACTAACAGAATTATACAATGCCAATATAAAATTATTGGACACCATAAATAATTCCTTATCTGAAAAAATAAAAATTTCAAAATATGGCTCACAATTGAATGACTTTGTTCAAAAAATTAAAAGTCAAGATAATTAAACCAAGCTGTTGTCCTAATTCATATAACAAAGCAACTTAAATGGGTTGCTTTTTTTATTTTAATAAATTTGTAACAAATAACACCTAATAACTACCTATTAGGTGAATTCAAAAAATTATAGTGACCAAAGACCTTGAACATAAATTTATAGACGAGTTTCAGAAAAACCAAAATATCGTCCATAAAGTTTGTAGAATATACACACACGATCAAGAATCGCATAACGATTTATTTCAGGAAATCACTATTCAACTATGGAAAGCCTACCCTAAGTTTAGAGGTGAGTCAAAATTAAGTACCTGGATGTACAGAATTGGGTTAAATACAGCCATTACTTTATATAGGAAATCTAAACGCACCATAAAAACAACAGATTTCGAAAATGTCTTTCACCGAATTGAAGCAACAGATTATGACCCTACAGAAGAGGAGCAATTAAAATTAATGTACAAGGCAATTCAACAATTGTCTGATATTGAAAAGGCCTTAATTTTTTTATATTTAGAAGATAAAAATTATAAAGAAATATCTGAGACTTTGGGTATATCACAAGTGAATGCGCGTGTGAAGATGAACAGAATTAAAACTCGTTTAAAAAACATACTAAATCCATAAATATGAAGGAATTAGATTTACTAAAAAAAGACTGGAAAAAGCAAGGTACTGATTTTCCAAAACTATCATATCAGGATATTTATGTACTAATACATAAAAAATCCTCTTCTATTGTAAAATGGATTTTTGTTATCTGTGTTGCAGAATTTTTGTTTTGGACTGGATTGAATTTTATCATACCAGAGAGCTACTTAGATATTTATGAACAGTTTCATTTAAAAACATTCTTATACATTACACAAGGTTTTCATTATCTAATACTGCTTGTTTTTATCGTTATTTTTTATAAAAATTTCAAAGCAATTTCAGTAATTGATTCAACCAATTTACTAATGCAAAAAATTATTAACACACGTAAAACAGTTAATTACTATGTGTATTATAACATTGCTCTCTATGCAATTTTATCAATTGTATTAAACGTAATTATGTTTTCAAATCCTGACATTTTAATTAAAGTGTTGAGTACTGAGGACACAACTATTAATAATGATAATTTTTTAACAGTAATGTTGTTTGTTCAAATAGCTACTTTCTTTATTGTTTGTGGTTTACTTTGGCTGTATTACAGAATTATTTATGGAATTCTTTTAAAGAAATTAAGCAAAAATTATTTAGAATTAAAAAGTATGGAACACTAGTTTGTAAAGTATTGTTTATGGATTGTTTAAGTCTTTAAAAAAAGATATTACGCTCTTTAAAAGCCTTTCACTTTTTACTTTTAAGCTTAACGCTCCACTCAAATTCGTAGTTTGAAACCTGCTCCCCTGTTTCATTTACTCCAACGGACTTCATTTTTATGGTTTGTCCCTCACCTGTTTCTATTGTTTTTTTTAAGGCTTCTTTAATTAAAATACCATCGTTACAAGTAAAAGTAATTTTACCCACAGCCTTTTTTGTAAAAGCCCCAGAATGATTTGTAACCAACATTGATATTTTTTGACCACTTTCCTTTATTTTTTTAATAACTATTGCGCCAGTAGTAAGTTCTGCAGCCATAGATTGTACTGCAAAATACAGCGAATTAAACGGGTTTTGGTTCATCCATCTATGCTTTACTGCAACAACAGCTTTCTCTTCTTCCAGTTCAATTAATCTAACACCACATAAATATGCTGAAGGTAATTTAAACATTAAAAAGCGATTCATTTTTTTTACGGTTACTTTCATAAATATTTTTAAAGTGAGTAACAAGTTAACTAAAATAATTGGGCGTAAAAAACACTATTTATGTTAAATAAATGTTAATTTATAGTACTATGTGTTGCATACTACTATCTTTTGTACGTATATTTGCATAAGATATTACTATAAGAAATTAATTATGACAACTCAAAACGACAAAAATTACAGTTCAATCACCCATTTAAGTGGGTTTGCAGGTTGGTTTTTTCCTTTCGGAAACATAATAGCTCCACTTGTTATGTGGATTGCTAAAAAAAATGACAGCACTTATATAGATGAGCACGGAAAAGCAGCTGTAAATTTTCAACTTAGTATAATTCTTTACGGATTTTTACTAGCAATACTAATTATACCAATTACCATATTAACCTTAGGTCTTGGCTTAATCGCAATACTAATTGCTATTATTCCTGCAATAATTTTAAAAATTGTTTTAATTATTTCAGCAAGTATTAAAGCAAGTAATGGTGAATATTACGACTATCCATTTACAATACAATTTATAAAATAAATAACGCTTTTAACCTATTAAATCTCAACTTATGAAGATAGAAAACACAAAAGCACAAATGCGAAAAGGAGTCTTAGAATTTTGCATTCTTTCCATTTTACAACATGGAGATGCTTACACTTCTGAAATATTATCGCAGCTTAAAGATGTGAAATTACTAGTTGTCGAGGGTACTGTGTATCCTTTGTTAACTAGACTTAAAAATGCTGGTTTACTCAATTACCGTTGGGAAGAATCAACTTCAGGACCACCAAGAAAATACTATGGTTTAACCGAAACGGGCAAACTATTTTTAAAGGAATTAAACACTACTTGGAGCGACCTGATACTAGCAGTAAACCTAATAACTACCAAAAAAACAACCGAAAATGAATAAGACAATAAATATAAACTTAGGAGGTATCTTTTTTCACATTGATGAGTTAGCTTATCAAAAGTTGAGACTGTATTTAGATGCCATTAGACGATCTTTAAGTGATGATCCACAAGGAAGAGATGAAATTTTAAATGATATTGAACTTAGAATTGGTGAATTACTTTCAGAAAGAATCAAAGATGTACGTCAAGTAGTTAATGAAACTGATATTGACGAAATAACGAAAATCATGGGGAAACCCGAAGATTATTTAGTTGATGAAGAAATTTTTGAAGATGAACCTAGCTTTAGAAAAAACACATCCTCAAAAAAACTGTATAGAGATACCGAAGACAAATTTTTAGGTGGTGTTTGCTCTGGAATGGCACATTATGTAGGGATAGATGTTATATGGATGCGTTTGTTATGGCTGATATTGTTTTTCTTCTTTGGAACAGGAATTTTAATTTATATTTTATTGTGGATTTTAGTTCCTCAAGCAAGTACAACAGCTGAAAAGCTTCAAATGAAAGGTGAGCCTGTAAATATTTCAAATATTGAAAAAAAAATACGTGAAGAATTTCAGGAAGTTTCAGAAAAAGTAAAAGAAGGCGTAAATGATGTTACTGAAAAAGTTAAAAATGCTGATTTTAAAAAAAATGTAGGAGGAAACGCAAGATCTGGGTTAGAAGAAATCATTGAAACACTTGGAAAAATATTATTAACTATTTTAAAAGTATTTGGAAAATTTATTGGAGCCTTAATAATCTTTATAGCATCGGTAACTTTAATAGCACTAATTATTGGAGCATTCTCTTGGGGAAGTTTTGAAATGTTAGGGTTTAGTGAGGATTTTGTGCACTATCCACCGTTCTTTTTCGATTCTGTTTTACCTGCTTGGTTATTGGTCATATTTGCTTTTTTTGCCATCTCAATACCTTTTGTAGTATTATTTATGTTAGGCTTAAAAATAATTTCAAGTAATGTAAAATCATTTAGCACCACCACAAAATTATCATTATTGGGTGTTTGGATTGTAGCACTATTAGGTTTGGGTTTTGCAGGTATTAATTTTGCAACGCAAACAGCCTATGACGGTGTTTTCAATCAAACTGAGGAATTACCTTTTGTTTCCAGCGACACATTAAAAATAAAAATGATTGGAGATGAAAACTTATCAAACAGGTCTGAATTATATAGAAATTATAATTTCGAAACAGTATATGATAACGATACTCAAAAATTATATTCAACTAGAATTAATGTTGATATAAAACCTACTGAAAAAACAAATGCCTATATAAAAATTAGAAAAGAATCTACAGGAAACAGTAGACTAAAGGCCAATCAGGATGCAGAAGCCATTGAATATCAATTTAATTTGACCAATAAAGAGTTACTATTAAATGGTTATTTTCTATCTGATTTCAAAAACAAATTTAAAGATCAATTAATTGATGCTACCGTTTATTTACCTTTAAATTCAGTTATTTATTTGGATGCTTCAACAAAAAGTTTCTTAGACGATGTTGACAATGTCCAAAATATTTACGACAGAGATATGCCTAAAAATTATTATAAAATGACTGAAAATGGATTGGAGTGTTTAGACTGTGATTCTACAATTTTTGGAGATGATTATAAAGAACAAAATTTCAGACTTAAAATTGATAATGAAGGAGTTGAAGTTAACATTAATCGTGAAGACGGAAAAGCTGAAGTTATAATAAACGAAAATGGCGTAAAGATAAACTAACTACAACTCAACTATAAAAAACAACAGTTCAACCCCTTTTATTTAAAATGATACTAGTAACAATATACATTTGAACAACAAAAACTTTATTATGAAAACTTTATTGAAAATTACAGTATTAATAACAACCTACCTGATTATTCTATTTACAACTTCATCATGTTTTTTTGAAGGAATGACAGGTATAAAAGGAAGCAACCATGTTGTTTCTGAAGACAGAAACATTTCGTCAAACTTTGAGGTGATTAAAGTTCAACAAGGAATTACGTTGTATTTAACACAAGGCAAATCTGCCGAAATGAAGGTTGAAGCCGATGACAATATTATTGATTTGTTGGTTACAGAAATAACAAACGATGAATTAAAAATATATTTTGAAAAAAATGTATACAAAGCAAAAGCAAGAAATGTTTATTTAACTACTGATGACATTTCAAGAATAAAAACTTCTAGTGGCGCTCATGTAAAGTCTGAAAACACCATACAAGCAACTACCTTAAATCTAGATTCAAGTAGCGGAAGTTCTATAAAAATTTCTGTGAATGCACAAGAAGTAACTAGTGAATCATCGAGTGGAGCCAACATCAAAATATTTGGAAAAACTACCATTTTTTCAGCTAATTCAAGTAGTGGAAGTTCAATAGATGCAGATCAATTAGAGAGTGTTGATGCCTATGCAAAAGCAAGTAGTGGTGCAAATATTAATGTAAATGCATCAGGAAAATTAACTGCTAAAGCAAGTAGTGGTGGCGATATTGATTTTGAAGGAAACCCAACTTCAATAAATAAAGATACTTCCTCAGGAGGCAGTGTTTCAGGAAATTAACTCAAAATAACAACACTAAAAAGCCAGTTTATGAATGTAAACTGGCTTTTTGTGTTAATAATATGATAATTTCAACAATTTTATGATATCTATCACACTATTTTAGTGTTTGTTCCTTATTTTTGTGGTTAACTATTACTAAAAATCATGAGAGATAAAACTCAACCTCATTCATTTCATATTCCAGTAATGGGACTTGCATACACAGTAGATAGTCCTATTAAAGTTGCCAAATATGGCATTTCGTCAGTAATTTCTATTGTTGACGACTTTTTAATTGAAAAAATGAATGAATATTATTCAAACAAATTTAAGCTTCCTTATCAAGAAATTACAACAAAAGTAGAAGATTACAGAGCTAAAAGAATTACTTCTTATTTAAATACTGTTGACACCATTGCAAAACAAACTTTTACAAATCTTAAAAAAAGTTTTGAAGAGAAAAGTGGTGAATTTGAAAAATACATGGATTTGTTACCAGATTTTTCAGAATTGAAGCAAAATTTCACAAAGAAGTTCGAAAACTATACTTTAAAAGAAGATGCCATGCATTGGATTCACAACAACCTTAAAATGGGAAGTATTGATGTGAATATCATGACAAAACTAGACAAAATTAACTTTAAAAAGAATGAGCAACTACCTTCAGAGTATAACGATGCGCACGCAGCTCTAAGAGGTTTTGCAAATAGCAATTTAGAATCTTCTGTTGTATTATCTGCAGGTATGAATCCAAGATTGTACAGTTATTTTGAAAATTTTCAAGATTTTTTTCCAACTAAAGAAGGGTTTCTTAAAAAGAAAATTATTTTAAAAGTAAGTGATTATAGATCTGCGCTAATCCAAGGAAAATTTTTAGCTAAAAAAGGTCTTTGGGTTTCTGAATACCGCATTGAATCTGGATTAAACTGTGGCGGTCACGCATTTGCATCAGATGGCTATTTACTAGGTCCAATTTTGGAAGAGTTTAAACAAAATAAAGACGCGTTGATTGATGATGTTCATAACATTTTAACAAATGCTTTAGAAAGCAAAGGTAAAAATACTCCAGAAGCGCCTTTAAATTTATCAATTACTGTTCAAGGTGGTGTTGGAACATCTGAAGAACACGAATATTTATTAGACAATTACAATATTGATTCTGTAGGTTGGGGTTCACCATTTTTACTGGTACCTGAAGCAACAACTGTTGATGCTAAAACTAGAGAAACGTTAAAAAACGCCAAAGAGAAAGATTTATATTTGAGCAGTGTTTCGCCCTTAGGAGTTCCTTTTAACAGCTTAAACGGTAGTACTAATGATGAAATTAGAAACCTTAGAATTGCTGAGGATAAAGCAGGAAGTTCTTGTCCTAAAAAATTCCTGGCCTTAAGTTTGGATGAAAAAGGAAAACCAATTTGTACTGCTTCAAAAAAATTCATTACTAAAAAGTTAGATGAACTTAAGTCGGAAAACCTAAGTGATGAAGATTATTCAAAACAACATCAACAAATAACCGTAAAAACATGTTTGTGTGAAGGTTTGTCTAATGCTGCCTTTTTAGATTATGATATCGCTAAAAAAGGTGAAGACCAAGGTGTGGCAATTTGTCCAGGCCCAAACATGGCTTATTTTTCTAAAGAATTATCTTTAAAAGAAATGATAAACCATATTTATGGAAAAATAAATGTTGTAGATACCGACAACCGCCCACATATGTTTATTAAAGAATTAAAAATGTATGTTGATTATTTTGTAACTAAAGTTGACGAGATAAAAGATTCTTATTCTAAGAAACAGGAAAAATATTTAAATACTTTTCAAAAAAACATGTTTGAAGGAATTGAATATTACCATCAATTATTTTCAACTTTTGAAACTAATAAAGAAGGATTGCTGCATGACTTAGAGCAATTAAAACAAGAATTTTTCAATATTGAAATTCCAGTATTGGAAAAAGTATAAAACAAAAATGGTCTTTCTAACGAAAGACCATTTTTTTATAAGTTTATTTTTAATTATTTATCTCCGCAATTAAAGTTTTCCAAGGTTTTATTCTCAAGTATTTTTAATGTGCTATCTCTAACTTCAGCCATAAGAATATTTAAACTGCACTTTTCTTCACTGGTACAATCATCACATTTTTCGTAATAATTTAAACTAACACAAGGCAACATGGCTATTGGGCCTTCTAACAATCTAATAAGTGTAGAGATTTTAATTTCATTTGGGCTTTTCAATAAGTAGTAGCCACCACCTTTGCCTTTTTTTGAAGCAAGAATTCCACTCTTCTTTAAAGTCAACAAAATACTTTCTAAAAATTTTTTAGATATGTTTTCAGATTCAGAAATATCTGAAATTAAAACAGGTACATTTTTATCTTGTTTTGCAAGATAACTCAAGGCCTTAAGCCCATATTTTGTCTTTTTTGAAAGCATTCTTAAAAATACAAATTTTCAATTATCTTTTAAATACTTTTCGGTAAAAATACTTCAGCCATCATACATCTTGCACTTCCGCCTCCACAAGCCTCAATTGTATCTAATGAACTGTATATTATTTCGCAATATTTTTCAATATCAGTAACTTGTTGTTTAGATAAGCTTTCATAAGCTGATTTTGACATCACTAAATACCGCTTATTGTTTTCACCTAACACTTGCAACATATTCCCAGCAAAATTAGTTACCTGACTTTCAGAAATAGCAATAACTCTCTTACCATCTTCTTTCAAATGACTTAACAAATTTTTCCGTTCTTTTTTATCGTCAATACAATCTAAACAAACAACTGCGAAGTCTTCTGCCAAGCACATCATAACATTGGTGTGATAAATTGGCAATCGCTCTCCGTTAACCGTTTGATTTGCAATAAATGGAACTGGTGTGTATTCAAAATCTTCACAAAACTCAATAAATAAATCTTCATCTGCTCTTGGAGATAATGCGCAATATGCCTTTTGATTTACCCTATCCAACAACAAACTTCCGGTGCCTTCCAAAAATACTGATGCCTCCTCTGCAGCAGTATAATCAATGACATTTTCAATTTCAAACCCTTTACTTTCCAAGGCTTCTAATACATCTTCTCGCCTTTCTAATCGCCTGTTTTCAGCAAACATAGGATACAAACCTACGTCACCATTTTGATGAAATGAAACCCAGTTATTAGGAAAAATAGAATCAGGTGTGTCAGTTTCTTTAGAGTCATTAATAACAATAACATTTACACCTTTATCTTTTAACTTTTCAACAAAAGCATCAAATTCTTGCAAAGCCTTAAATTGAACCGTTTCAGGAGTTAGGGTATCTACAACCTTTTGATAATAATTATTAATAGCCGTTTCTTCGTTCATCCTAAACGAAACAGGACGAATCATCAAGATATTATTGGTAATTTGTTTCATTGTATTATTCTCTAATTAATGGCATTGTTGAGCATCTTAATAGACCTTCTTGCTTAGAAGTTTCAGCATAAGGTATTTCTTCAACAATAAAGCCTTGTCCTCTTAACCAATTATTCAATCGTGTAAAATTTTGTTCTGAAACCACAACTTCTGGTGAAATTGAAAAAACATTCGAAAACATTTGATACATTTCATCCGCAGTAATATGAAATAAATTCTCTTCTCCAAACAGTTCAACCAAATATTGATAATCCGATTCTTCTTTAAATCCTCCTTTATAAATTATAGCTTTGTCTTTTCCTACTGGTTGAAAACAACAATCCAAATGCAAGGCATTTCCTTTGGCGTTACTATTTGATTTAACCAAATCAAATTCTTTTACAATTTTATTTGGAAACAATTCTTTTATAAAATGAACCCCTTTCATATTAGTTCTGGCGGTGATAATATCAGAATAATCAGCTCCTTTATAGGTTCCTATAAAAATATAATCGCCCCAAAGCATTACATCTCCACCTTCGAAATGAATATCATCAGATGTTTCAATAATATTAACTGGGTTAATATCATCTATCACGTATTTGATGGCCTCTATTTCATTTTCTCTATTGGGTAAAATATTTGATATGATTAATTTGTCTTCAATCACAAATGCAATATCTCTTGAGAAAATTTGATTATAATTTTGAATAACATTCGGTCTGTAAACAATTACACCATATTTCTCTAGAACATTGTGAAAGGCTGTCATTTCAGCAACCATATCTTTTTCAAGTGGGTAGTTACCCGCTTTTATATGTTCTATAGACTTAGGGTCATAAGCATCTTCAATTTTTGGAATTGGTCCATTACTTATTGCAGTTCCTAAAACTACAGATCGAAGACGAGCAGTTTCATCTTGAACATTCAACTTTATCATATAAATAATATTAGAGAGTAAAAATAACAAAACCCCATAAATTAATGTGAGGTTTTATTATTATATTAAAATACTATAATAACCTTATCTTTCTTCTTCAGCTACAAATGGTCTTAATACTTCACCAATGTAAAGTTGTCTTGGTCTGCTAATTGGTTCTTTTTTAAGTCTCATTTCTCTCCATTGTGCTATCCAACCTGGTAAACGACCTAAAGCGAACATAGCAGTAAACATTGGTACTGGAATCCCTAATGCTCTATAAATAATTCCTGAGTAAAAATCGACGTTTGGATATAAGTTACGAGATTTAAAATACTCATCACTTAGTGCTACTTCTGCCAAACCTCTTGCAATATCTAACACTGGATCATCAATACCCAGATCATTTAAAAGTTTGTCTGCAGCTTCTTTAATAATATTTGCCCTTGGATCAAAGTTTTTATAAACTCTATGTCCAAATCCCATTAAACGGAAAGGATCATCTTTATCTTTCGCTTTGGAGATATATTTTTGATAATCTCCACCATCTGCTTTAATATCCTCTAACATTTCAATAACTGCTTGATTTGCACCACCATGAAGCGGCCCCCATAGTGCAGAAATACCAGCAGAAAGAGATGCAAATAAACCAGCATGAGATGACCCTACTACTCGAACAGTAGATGTAGAACAATTTTGCTCATGGTCTGCATGTAAAATTAGTAACTTATCTAAAGCCTCAACTATTACAGGATTCATCTTGTACGATTCAACAGGAGATTCAAACATCATTTTCATGAAGTTCTCTACATAACCCAATGAATTGTTACCATATGCCAATGGCAATCCTTCTTCTTTTCTGTATGCCCAAGCAACCAATACAGGAAATTTTCCTAATATTTTACAAACCGCGCTATACATATCTTGTTCAGAGCTAACATCTACACTTTTTGGATTAAAAGCAGTAAGTGCACTTGTTAAGGCAGACAATACACCCATTGGGTGTGCCGTTTTAGGGAAACCGTCTAAAATTTTCTTAACATCCTCATCAACCAAAGATTTATTCTGGATATCCTTATGAAATTGCCTTTTTTGAATTTTTGTTGGTAATTCACCAAAAATTAATAAATAGGCTACTTCTAAAAAATCAGATCTTTCGGCCAACTCTTCAATTGAATAACCTCTATAGCGCAAAATTCCTTTTTCTCCATCTAAAAATGT
>JADWMI010000029.1:12491-15781 GCA_015767395.1 Bacteroidota bacterium
TTTTTTATTCCAACCATTTTCTCAAGCATCTCAGTTGTAACAGATTTTGGTCTTTCAAGAGAATACCCCAGAGCTCTGTCCCATATAATATTTGATAATACACCTAAAGATCTTCCAATTGCAAATAAAACAGTATAAAAATCATACTCTTTAACCCCGTAATGCCATTGAACAACCCCGGACTGGGCATCAACATTAGGCCAAGGGTTTTTGGCTTTACCATGTTCTCTTAAAATATCTGGTACAACTTTATATAGTGCATCGACATACTTAAACAAATCGTCATCTGGCATATGCTTTAAACAAAACTCTCTCTGAACAGTATATCTTGGGTCTGTTTTACGCAGTACAGCATGTCCATAACCAGGAATAACCTGCCCACTATTTAAAGTATCCCAAACATAGTTTTTCATCTCATCTTCAGAAGGTAATTTACCACCAGTTTGTTCTCTAAGCCCTTGTAACCACCTCAATACTTCTTGGTTAGCCAAACCGTGTAAAGGTCCTGCCAAACCATTAATCATTGCAGATATAGAATAATAGACATCTGATAATGAACTGGCCACTAAGTGTCCTGTATGTGCACTAACATTACCACTCTCGTGATCTGCATGGATAATAAAATACATACGAGACACTTCATCATATGGAGTATCTTTACCCATCATATATGCAAAATTACCACCCAAATCTAATGATGGATTTGGATTTTTATGACCTTTTTCCGGTTTGTATAATTTATTGTAAATATAAGCGCCAATCAATGGCATTTTTGCCATAAGATTAATAGCATCTTCATAAGTAGCATCCCAATAATCCATTTTACTCATTCCTTCTTTATACTTGATATTGAAATGAGATTCTCTTTGCAAACTCATCACAGCAGCCGATAAAATTGCCATAGGGTGGCTTTCACTTGGAAATGAATCAATAACATCACAAACATATTGAGGTACAACACGGCGATTTCTGAAAGTAACCATTAATTCTTTTACTTCCTTTTGAGAAGGCATTTCTCCTGTCAATAACAGAAAAAACAGTCCCTCAACATAAGGCATTTCTGCTCCTTTAGGTTTAGGTAATTTTTCTAAAACTTCTGGAAGTGTAAAACCTCTATATCGTATTCCTTCCATGGGATCTAGATAAGAAATATCTGTTACCAAGCTTTTAATACCTCTCATTCCACCTAAAGCCTGCGCTACAGTTACTTGATCAATCACTTTATCACCATGTTCTTTTACTAACTTCGTAGTTCTAACCCTATGTTCTTGAATTTTTAAAAACAATTTATCCTTTAAAGCACTCATAATTTTAGTTTTTGTTCCTTTAAATTTACAACCAAAATCATGCAAATTACGTGATTTTTATCATGTTTTACATTTAATTAGAAATCCTTCTTTTGATAAACAACCTTTTATAGGTTATACAATTACATTCTAAGTAGTATTTTCTAAAATTATCAAATAAGAAAAAGCCCTGTAAAGTAAACTTTACAGGGCTTTTATAGTTTTGATTTTATAAGATCAACCTAAAAATATTAGGTTGAAACATAATAGCTTCAAATATTAAATTTTGAATGCTTTAGCTTGTGGATAATAAGCTACGCTTCCTAATTCTTCTTCAATTCTTAATAATTGATTGTATTTTGCCATTCTATCTGAACGAGATGCAGAACCTGTTTTAATTTGACCACAATTTAATGCAACAGCTAAATCAGCAATTGTAGTATCTTCAGTTTCACCTGAACGGTGAGACATTACAGAAGTATATCCTGCATTGTGAGCCATATTTACAGCTGCAATAGTTTCAGTTAAAGTACCTATTTGGTTCACTTTAATTAAAATTGAATTAGCAATACCGTTTTCAATACCTTTAGCTAAACGCTCAACGTTTGTAACAAATAAATCATCACCAACCAATTGTACTTTATCACCAATTAATTCTGTAAGATATTTAGTTCCATCCCAGTCATTTTCATCCATACCATCCTCAATAGAAATAATAGGGTATTTCGCAGATAATTCAGCTAAATATTCAGCTTGCTCTTTTGAAGTTCTAATTACACCTTTATCTCCTTCGAATTTAGTATAATCATATTTTCCATCAACAAAAAATTCAGCAGAAGCACAATCTAAAGCCAATTTCACTTCTTCTCCTGGTTTGTAACCAGCATTTTCGATTGCTTTTAAAACAGTTTCAATAGCATCTTCTGTACCATCAAAAGTTGGAGCAAAACCACCTTCATCACCTACCGCTGTACTTAAACCACGACCGTGAATTAACGCTTTTAGGTTGTGAAAAATTTCACTTCCCATTTTTAAAGCTTCCGTAAAGTTTTTTGCCATAATCGGCATAATCATAAACTCTTGAAATGCAATTGGAGCATCAGAGTGAGATCCACCATTAATGATATTCATCATTGGAACTGGTAAAGTATTTGCACTTACACCACCAACGTAACGATACAATGGAATTTCTAATTCATTAGCTGCCGCTTTTGCAGCTGCCAATGAAACACCAAGAATAGCATTTGCACCTAATTTAGATTTATTTTTTGTTCCATCTAATTCAATCATAGTTTGATCGATTAAATTTTGTTCAAAAACAGAATGACCAATAAGTTCTTCAGCAATAATTTCATTAACATTACTAACTGCTTTCAAAACTCCTTTCCCCATATAATCACTTCCACCATCGCGTAATTCCATAGCTTCGTGCTCTCCAGTTGAAGCCCCAGAAGGTACTGCTGCTCTACCTAAAATTCCGTTTTCTGTAACTACATCAACTTCTACTGTTGGGTTACCTCTTGAATCAAATATTTGACGTGCATGAACACTTAAAATCATACTCATATTCTTATTGTTTTTTAAATTATTTTCAAGTTCAAAGTTACGAATAAAAAGGCTAATCCACCTTGTTTTAACCTCCTTTTTATACGATAACGTTTTCGTTTTTCAATCAAAAAAAAGCCACTAACTATTTTATTTAGTGGCTTTTAAAGCTATTACTTTGATGATTTAATATTCTCTATAAACTGATCAAACAAATATGATGAGTCATGAGGTCCAGGACTCGCCTCTGGGTGGTATTGAACAGAAAAACAGTTTTTATTTATCATTTTCATACCTGCCAATGTGTTGTCATTTAAATGAACATGTGTAATTTCAAAATCAGGATGTTTTTCTACATCTTCTCTATTTACAACAAACCCATGATTTTGAGAAGTTACTTCACCTTTACCTGTTATTAAATTTTTAACAGGATGGTTAATTCCTCTATGTCCATTATGC
>JADWMI010000489.1 GCA_015767395.1 Bacteroidota bacterium
AAGAGTCTTTTAGTAAAAATTTGGGGACCTATGCCATGCTAAGTTTTACTTATAGTATTAAGCCTTCTTTAAAAAAGAAAAGTAAAAGATCAACTTATAAATAATTGAATGGTAAATGAATTTTCCAGCAAAACATTATCATTTCTTTAACATATGTTAACATACGTTAACATTGATCATATAGCCTAAATCTCTACATAGTCTACCTTTGTATTATAACTAACTAAATTAAATATTATTTAAATGAATTTTAAATTTACTTCAATAAATTTGAGGATTAATATGGTAATCATACTTTTATTAATTCTTACTATTCAAAATACTTTTTCTCAAGATATTACAGGAACTGTATTAGATGAAGATAATAAACCTTTAGAATTTGTTTCTGTAGCATTGCTGCAACCAAAGGATTCTTTATTGGTAAAATATACTTCAACGGGTATTGATGGGAAATATTTGTTGCCAAATATAAAAGCTGGTACTTATTTGTTTCAAATTTACTTGATGACTTATCAGGCAGAACAACAAACATTAACTGTTGGAGATGCTGATATACAAATTAAAACAGTTTCTTTAAAAAGAGAAGTAAATCAATTAGATGAAGTTTTAATTAGTGCTATAGTTCCAATTAAAATTAAACAAGATACTACCGCTTTTAATACCAAAGCTTTTAAAGTAAAGCCGGATGACAATGTTGAAGATTTGATTAAAAAATTACCAGGAATTGAAATTAATACCGATGGTAGTGTTGAAGCGCAGGGTGAGGCTGTAACCAAAATATTGGTTGATGGAAAAGAATTTTTTAGCAATGATATGACTGTTGCTTTGAAAAATTTAAATGCAGATGCCATTAAAAGCGTACAGATAATTGATGAAGAAAGTGACGAGACCAGAACAACAGGTGTAAAAGATGGAGAGAAATCCAGAATTTTAAATTTGGTTTTGAAAGAAGGTAAAAAAACTGGTTACTTTGGTAAATTGGCGGGAGGACTTGGTACAAATGACCGTTATACAACAAATGCAGATATTAATATGTTTTCTAAAAACACGCAATTGGCTGTTTTCGGGAGATTAAATAATATTAACAATACTGGTGCCACAGTATTTCATAGAGATGGAAGTAGAGGTAGTGCCAATAGTGGTTTATTAACAACTGGTAATGCTGGGGCTAATTTTAATTATGAGATTAAAAAGGATTACGATTTCAATATAGATTACCATTACGGTTACTCAGAAAATGAGCAACAAGAAGTTACCAATAGAACGGATTATACAAACACATCATCATTCTCATCCATAAATACTAGTGATAGTGATAACGTTTCTAACAATCATAACGTAAATTTCAGTTTAAGAAACCGCTCTAAAGAAGGAACTTATATTGCATTTAGAGGGAGTTTTAAAAACGACAATAGAGAATCAAATAGTGCTAATGCTAAGGAGTTCTTTGATGAAAACGGCAATGAAGATACAGATAGTAAGAGGGAAACACATAGTGAAGATTTAAGAAATAATGGAAGTTTAAGATTTAGGCTTGATAAAAAGTTAAATGACAAAGGGCGTAATTTACGTTTAAGATCAGAAATTTCGTTTAGTGATAATGATGATGAAAATTATCAGATATCCGAAAATAAATACAATCTATCCGATCTTCCAAATTATTATGAGGAAGTTGAAGTTACAAAAAGAAATGAAAAAACTAATAATATAAACTATGAGGTGTCATTTCGTTATATGGAACCTATTATTGAAAATCATTTGGTTTATTTTTCAACAAGCTTAGATAATACAATTGAAGACGAGGATGTTGACCAATCAAGAATTATTAATGAAGTAGTACAAGATCCACTGATATATATGCTTGACTATGATAAACAAGTATACAACAATCAGATAGGGTATGCCTTCAGTAAAGATAAAATTCAATTTTATGCATCGGGAGCAATTGAAACAATGAAACAGGTTTTAACTGAAGTATCTTCACCTGAAGAAGTAAATAATACTTATAATAATTTTTTACCTAGAGCTACCTTTAGCTATGAATATAAGAAAGGAAAAAAAGTATATGCTAGGTATAGAAAAGAAACAAAATTACCAACAGCAAACCAAGTTTCACCAATTGTAAATGATTTTGACCCGCTGAGAATTTATGTAGGTAATATGGAATTAACTCCCGAAGTATCTAATCAAGTTTTTATGATGTATCGTAATAACGATTTTAAAACAACTACAAATTTCTTCTCATATTTAAGTTTTTCAAAAGTTAACAATGCCATTGTTAGATCTACTAG
>JADWMI010000490.1 GCA_015767395.1 Bacteroidota bacterium
ATTTAAGAGATTGTTAAAAATGATTGAATCAACTATTGAAGATAGAGATTTAGCATATGTAACTATAAAAAATATGAATATGACAGACATATATCATATGTTATTTTTAAAACGTTTATTTTTTACTGAAAGAGTATCTTATAGTGCATACTTTGATTTACCATATAATAATGAAACTTGGGAAAGTTTAACAACACATAATATAGTTAAGCATATAAACAAAGATGAAAGTGTTCACAAAGATAATTACAAATTAATTTATAAAGAATTAATATACAATTCAAATTTTCATCCAAATATGCACACATGATATAAAATAAAAATAATAAAAATGGTAGCAAACTTAGTTTCAAAAACAAGTAAAAATTTAATATTTGAAGAGCCCTTTTACGGGCTCTTTTTGGTTGGATTAAATAAATCCTTTACAGATAAAATTCCTACAGCTGGTGTCAGCAAGAATGGAATAGGTGTACAATTAACAGTAAACCCTGATTTTTTTAATTCTTTAAGTGAAAGACATAGAATTGGTTTATTAAAACATGAGTTACTTCATATAAGTTTTGGGCATTTAATTATGCGAGATATGTATAGTAATCATAAATTATTTAATATAGCAGCTGATTTAGAAATTAATCAATATATAGATCACTTAGATCTTCCAGAAGGCGGATTATCTTTTGATTCTTTTCCTGAATTGCAATTTCCTAATAAAGCCGGTACTAAAGTATATTATAATATATTAGAAGAAGCACATCAAGATGGTTCTTCTCCTTCTTTAGATTCACTTATAGATCAAATGGATGGTAATTCTTCATATTGTCATAGTACATGGGATGATTTTGAAGATATTCCTGAAGCTGAAAAAAAGTTAATTCAAAAACAAATTGATCATCAAGTTAAAGAAAATGCTGATGTAACAGAAAAAAGATGTGGTAGTATACCTGGAGAATTAGCAGACCTTATTCAAAGATTAAGGCATGTTGAACCTGCTAAATTTGATTGGAAAGGATATCTAAGAAGATTTGTTGGAAATTCATCTATTGTTTTTACAAAGAAGATCAGACGTAAATATAATAAAAGATATTCAGGTAGCCCGGGTCTTAAAATTAAATTTAAAAATCACATATGTGTTGGTGTAGATACATCTGGATCTGTAAGTCAAACTGAATTAAAAGAATTTTTTAATGAATTAGCTCATATGCATAAAACTGGACATAAAATTACAATTGTTCAATGTGATACAAAAATAAATTCAATCAAGGATTTTAATCCTAAACAAGATTGGGAAATACACGGTAGAGGTGGAACAATATTTCAACCTGTTATAGATCATTATAATAAATTTGGCAAGTACACAGCCCTTATATATTTTACAGATGGAGAAGCTGGTAGTCCTGATAAATGTCCAAATAATACTTTATGGGTTCATAGTAGTATGTGCGATGTAAATAAAAGTTTGCCGGGATTAAAAATACAATTAAATTAATATGGGCCGTTATTACGAGGGAGATATTGAAGGCAAGTTTGTCTTTGGTGCTCAAAGTAGTACTGCAGCAGATAGATTTGGTGTAGAAGGTACAACTCCAGGATACGTTGACTATAATTTTGATACATCTAATCTAAAAGATTTAGAATTAGAACTTAAAAATATAGAAAATAAAATAGGTGAATATGCTTATTATTTAAAAGCATATTATGATTTATATGGATTAGAAACAATACTTTATGGGGATGATTTAAATATTTCATTTGAAGATTATTTAGAAAAATTAAATAAAAAGCCATTAAACAGAGATCAATTATTAGAGATTTTTGATTATAGACTTGGCAAGAAAATACAAGCTTGTATAAAAGAGCAAGGAAGTTGTTCATTTACAGCAGAATTATAAACAAATTAAAAAATAAACAATTATGGCACAAGTAAATTTAAACATTGATGATCTAAAAGGATTTATGGGTCACATTATTAATAACAATAGATTCTTACAAAAAGAAGGCAAACTTCCTGTTTCAATAGAAGTATTGGGTGAATCTGGAATTGGAAAAACATCTACAGTAAAAGAAATAGCTGAAGAACATAATTTAGATTTTGTAAAATTAAATTTAGCTCAAATTGAAGAACTTGGTGATTTAGTTGGATTTCCAACAAGGCAATTTCAAATGTATAAAGAACAAATTGTAAAAGTTGGAAAATCTGATAATGTGCAATATTCGTCTCAAACAGCTGCTTCTGAAGATTTAGCAAAAATGTCAGAAAATACTGTTACAAAAAAAATTGGCCAATGGGTCA
>JADWMI010000491.1:0-1000 GCA_015767395.1 Bacteroidota bacterium
TAAGTTGCACCTCTTTTGGCTGTGGAATTATTGAAATTTCTTCAAGGGTAAAATCTTTTTCTTGAACAGGTGAACAAGAAGATAAGAGAACTGTTAAGAATAAAATTAAAATGTGATTTTCCTTTAAAGACATCGCTTTTAGATTTAATGAAATTATATATAAATCGTAAAATTGAAGTTAAATTTCACTCCAAAATATTTAATTAGACTAATAGCGTAATATACGGGATAAACACAGAAAATACAAAATACAATTAACTAGAATGATTACTAAAAAAGGATGCACTCAGTTAGATGGTATTATTGAAAAAGAATACAGCATCAAACTATTTCGAGCCTATATCCTACTCCATGAATATTTACAATTTTTACAGAATCATCGTCTTTTAACTTTTTTCTAATCTTTGAAATATATGTATCTAGACTGCGTCCAACAATTACACCATTATCTTCCCAAACTTTTTTAACCAAGATGTCTCGCTTTACAATTTGGTTTTGTCTTTCTCCAAGAATCTCTATCAATTCGCATTCTTTAGCGGTAAGTTTAATAATAACTTCTTCTTTCACTAACCTATTTTGATCTTTATAAAATTTATAATTTCCAATAACTGTAAAACCCAATTCTTTTGCAGAGACCTTACTAGCAATTGCTTTTTCACGAAAATGAAGTGTAAAACCCAAAAGACTACACAGTATAAAAACAAAAAGAGAAGATAATTTAATAAAATAGAATTTACCATTCGCCCTCTGAAAATAAACATTGACCAAATAACAGTTTAATGGCAAATCGCGCCCTAAACATGGAACTAAATTATTTTCGACATTTTTAGTAATCATAAAACTATATGAAATCTCTTTTGAAGAACAATCAATAACTTCAACAACATAATCTTTATTAAAACTAATATCGCTCAAACTCCTTTTAATTGAACTCGAAAGGCTATCTGGAATTATAGTAAGTTCACTTTGAAAGGAAAGTTGATATTCGTCTTTCCTTAAT
>JADWMI010000491.1:1010-2289 GCA_015767395.1 Bacteroidota bacterium
TTAATTTTTTAATGGGTAAAACTCTTGAGTTTAAATCACCATTACTTAATAATAGTTTATGTCCAGAATTCCTAAGAGCTACAAACAATTGCCGTTCGTACTCAACTTCATTTCTGTCAGCATTGAAAAAAGCCACCGTATAAATTAACAGTGCAACTAAAGATATAAGATAAAATAAATTATATAATTTCATTCTATAGGTTACTATAAGGTCACAAATAACTAAAAAAATACCAATTTTCACATCGTTTCACACTTTTTTCACACTTTTTTTAACTCTGTTAAAGGAAACAGCAACTAAATTTGTTTTCAAATAATATGGTAAAAAGCAACTATTTGTTTTTACATACTTATTCAACCAAATATTTAACTTTAAACAATAAATGGTTTTGCACTAAATTAAACTAAAATGAAAAAGACAAACAATAATAACTGGTTAAAAAAACAAAGACAATTATTTATATTATTATTTTTTGTAATATTCATAATATCATGTAGAGAAAAAGAGAACCCTATAAGCAATATCCCCTTATCTGTAAGTATTAATAAAACTACAAATCCGATAACTTATAACTTTCCACAGCCCTCATCCTGGTATAGTGGAACCCAAAACGACAACTCTCAAATTGCTGAATATGTTCGTAGGATATTTCAAGATAAAAAAGGAAATCTATGGTTCGGCACAAATGGTCTAGGAGTCGCAAAATTCGACGGAAAAAATCTTAATTATTTTTCTTCAAAGAACGGTTTTAGCGGCGATCAAGTCACAAGTATAATGGAAGATAATCATGGAAATATGTGGTTTACCACTAGTGGAGGTGTCAGTAAATATGACGGAAAATCAGTAACAAACTTTAGTATGGAAAATGGTTTAAACGATAATTGGGCTTGGAGAATATTTCAAGACAGCAATGAGAATATTTGGGCAGGAACACTTAAAGGTTTATGCCGTTTGGTTGATGATAAATTTATTACATTCAACCTTCCCCCATCTAATGTAAAGAATCCCACTTCTGCCCTTTCTACCAAGAGAATCACATCAATTATCGAGGATAAAAAAGGCGATTTATGGTTTGGAACCGACGGACACGGTGCGTATAAATACAATGGTAAAAGTTTTAAAAACATCACTAGAAAAGATGGTCTTTGCGACAATAATATTACTAGTATTTTAGAGGATCGTAATGGGAATTTGTGGTTCGGATCCATGAATGGCGGAATAAGTAAATTTGATGGGGAACTATTCACCAACTTTACTGTAAATAATGGCATTGGAAAC
>JADWMI010000136.1:0-4296 GCA_015767395.1 Bacteroidota bacterium
GATGCCATGCGTGTTAAATCTTCATTTTTTACTGGTTGAATAGCCGGTATTGCCGCCAATAACTCTTCTTTGTTTTCAGCCAAATTCACAATTTCATCTAAAGACTTCGATTGTATATAAAGCTGCTTTGATAAAATATCCATGTTTTTGGTTACGTCGGTAATCATTTCAGAATTGTCAAACCCCTCCAACGCTTTATAACGATTCACACCTCCAAAACCAGCCTGACGTTGTTCCAACGGAATTGGATTCACTTCAAAATACAAACGATAAATATTGTTATCCCTATTTTGAATTTCTTTTAAAACATCCCCTAATTGCTCAATTCTTTTATTGTGCAGTTCTTCATTCAATTTCACGAACTCAAGCTCCCTTTTTAACTCTTTTTCTTTAGGAGATTCAAAAAGAGGCATAAATACAACATACCCCAATACCATAAATAAAAATGCAGATAGCATTGCTAAGGAAATTTTTTTAACCTTGTTCCTCCTTTTGGTCTCTATCTTCTTATAAGAAAGTGTATCTGAATCGTAATAATATTTTACCTTCGCCATAAATTTTAAATATGCTATTTTTGCACAATAAAAATGCTAAATTAAATTTAAATTAGTGTGCATAAGTAACAAAATTACAAAATGTTTTACAAAGGTTGTTAAACACTCTATTTTTTAGCATATTATTAACTGAATGAAACAACTAATATAGTCGTTAAAAACATTCAATAAAACGAATTAAATTACAACAGTTCATCACATTGGAACTGTAAAAATTAATAATATATTACAAATGAAATCACAACAAGTACGTCAGCAATTTTTAGATTTTTTTGAATCAAAAAAACACGCTATTGTTCCTTCGTCTCCGATGGTATTAAAAAACGATCCGACTTTGATGTTTACCAATGCCGGAATGGTTCCTTTCAAAGAATATTTTTTAGGACAGAAAAAAGCCACTAATAAACGCGTTGCCGACTCACAAAAATGCTTGCGTGTTTCTGGAAAACATAACGATTTAGAGGAAGTTGGTAAAGATACTTACCACCACACTATGTTTGAAATGTTGGGAAACTGGAGCTTTGGTGATTACTTTAAAAAAGAAGCGATTTCTTGGGCCTGGGAATTTTTAACGGATGAATTAAAAATAGACAAAGATTGTTTGTATGTTTCGGTTTTTGAAGGCGATAAAACCGACGGATTGGCTTATGATCAGGAAGCACATGATTTTTGGAAACTGTTAATTGATGAGGACCGCATCATAAAAGGAAACAAAAAAGACAACTTTTGGGAAATGGGAGCCCAAGGACCTTGTGGACCTTGTTCTGAAATTCACGTTGACATTCGTTCTGCAGAAGAAAAAGCGAAAGTCTCTGGGAAGAGCTTGGTGAATATGGACCATCCACAGGTGGTAGAAATTTGGAACTTGGTTTTTATGGAATTCAACCGTAAAGCCAATGGTTCTTTAGAAAAATTACCAAATCAACATGTTGATACTGGAATGGGGTTTGAGCGTTTGTGCATGGTTTTACAAAACGTACAGTCCAATTATGATACTGATGTTTTTACGCCACTTATTAAAGAAGTTGAAACCATAACCAATAACGATTATGGCAAAAATGAAGAAACTGATATCGCCATTCGTGTAATTTCGGATCACCTTAGAGCAGTTGCTTTCGCTATTGCAGACGGACAATTACCTTCAAACACAGGTGCTGGATATGTAATAAGAAGAATTTTACGAAGAGCCATTCGTTATGGGTTTACTTTTTTAAACACCAAAGAGCCTTTTATTTACAAATTGGTTAATATGTTGAGCAAACAAATGGGTGATTATTTCCCAGAACTAAAAGCTCAAAGACAGCTAATTAAAAATGTTATTAAAGAAGAAGAAAATTCATTCTTACGTGCTTTAGACCAAGGATTGATATTGCTAGATGTTATCATTCAGAATACCGTTGGCACTGAAGTTTCTGGTAAAAAGGCTTTTGAATTGTTTGACACCTATGGATTTCCTGTAGATTTAACAGCTTTAATTCTTTCTGAAAAAGGTTTTACCCTAAATCAAGAGGAATTCAACATAGAATTAGAGAAACAAAAAAACAGATCTAGAGCTGCTGCAGTTGTAGAAACCGATGATTGGGTCGTTTTATTTGATGATGACAATGAAGAAGAGTTTATTGGGTATGATACCCTAGAAGCAAAAATAAAAATATCGCGTTACCGAAAAGTTTCTTCAAAAAAGGATGGAGACATGTACCAGTTGGTTTTTAATATGACCCCTTTTTATCCTGAAGGGGGTGGACAAGTTGGAGATAAGGGTTATTTAGAAAAAAGTGATGGTAGTACTACTTACATTATTGATACTAAAAAAGAAAACAATTTAATTATCCATTTTTCAAAAACATTACCTAAAGATCCAACGGAGACATTTAAAGTAGTTGTTGACGAAAAGCAACGTTTTAGAACTGCCGCCAACCATACAGCTACCCACCTTTTACACCAAGCGTTAAGAGAAGTTTTAGGAACCCATGTTGAACAAAAAGGATCTGCAGTACATTCCAAACATTTGCGTTTTGATTTTTCACATTATGCAAAATTAACCGTAGATGAATTAACGGCTGTTGAAGATTTTGTCAATGCCAGAATCGATAACAAAATTGCCTTACAAGATTTTAGAAATATCCCTATTGAAACTGCCAAAGAAAAAGGTGCTATGGCATTGTTTGGTGAAAAATATGGCGATACGGTAAGAACTGTTCAATTTGGACAATCGGTTGAATTATGTGGTGGAACACACGTTCAAAACACCAGTGATATTTGGTATTTTAGAATTATCACCGAAACAGCAATTGCTTCAGGAATTAGACGTATTGAAGCCATTACAGGAGATGCGAACAAGGAATTATACGCTACAAATAATAGAGATCTTTTTGAAATAAAAGAAATACTAAAAAATCAAAAGAATCCTCAAAAAGTAATTCTTGATTTATTAGATGAAAATAAAAACCTTAAAAAAGAAGTTGAAAACTTACTAAAGGAAAAAGCTAAAAACTTGAAAGGAGATTTAATCAATGAGGTCGAAGAAATAAACGGCATTCATTTTTTAGCCCAAAAGTTAGATTTAGACCAAAATGGTATTAAAGATTTAAGCTTTGAAATAGGAAGCCAAATTGAAAACTTGTTTATGGTTATTGGTGCTGAAAAAGATGGCAAAGCATTTTTAACCTGTTTTATTTCTAAAAATTTAGTTGAAGAAAAAAAATTAAATGCAGGTTTAGTTGTTCGTGAATTAGGAAAATTAATTCAAGGAGGCGGTGGAGGTCAACCACATTTTGCAACTGCTGGAGGTAAAAACCCTGCAGGAATTGAACAGGCATTGATTGAAAGCAGAAAGTATATTGCCTAATTATTAATTCGTCACCCTGAACTTGATTCAGGGTCTCATCAAAAGATGCTTAATTATTGTGGAATTGTTTAAGGGTTTAATCGTTGAACTGTTAAACAAATCAACAATTAAAAAAATAATATGAATTTTAGAACCAACATACAACTAAAGGCTGAACGCAATCAAATAGATTATAGCTCTACATTATTGTTAATTGGTTCTTGTTTTTCTGAAAACATCAGTAAAAAATTAGCATACCATAAATTTCAAACTCATAGCAATCCATTTGGTATTTTATTCAATCCTATTGCTATTGAAAACTTTATTACCAACGCCATTAATAAAACAGCATATACGGAACGGGATATTTTTCAATTGAACGAACGTTGGCATTGTTTTGATGCACACTCAGATTTAAGCGCAACTGATAAAAACGAATTAATAAACAATTTAAATGAGGCTATAACCAATACCAACCAACATTTAAGTGAATCTTCACATATCATCATTACTTTGGGAACCGCATGGATGTATCGTTTTATTGAAACGGATACCATTGTTGGAAATTGCCATAAGGTACCTCAAAAAAAGTTTTTAAAAGAGCTGCTTACTATTGAAGATATTGTTGCTTCTTTAGAAAATATATGCACGCTTATTAAAGATTTAAATCCTTCAGCAAACATTTTATTTACCGTTAGTCCTGTTAGGCACTTGAAAGATGGTTTTGTAGAAAATGCTCAAAGTAAAGCACATTTAATTTCTGCAATTCATCAAGTAATTAACGAGAAAAATCAACTGTTTTATTTCCCTTCCTATGAAATAATGATGGATGATTTACGCGATTATCGGTTTTATGCAAGTGATATGGTACACCCAAACCAAACAGCGATCGATTATATTTGGGAACAATTTAAA
>JADWMI010000136.1:4396-6467 GCA_015767395.1 Bacteroidota bacterium
TGATATGGTACACCCAAACCAAACAGCGATCGATTATATTTGGGAACAATTTAAACAAGTTTGGATTGCTGAAAACACGCATCAAATTATGAAAGAAGTTGAGACCATCCAAAAAGGGTTGGCTCACAAACCTTTCAACCCAACTTCAGTTCAACATCAAGCTTTTTTAAAAAATTTACAGCAAAAGATTGAAGGATTACAATTGAGTTATGGAATTACATTTTAAGCAATTCTTCTTTTAATTTGAATGTTTACTCATATAATCTAAGGTTAATTCAACAAATGATTTAACCCCATAAATAAAGCCGCTTTCATCTAAATAAAAATCTGGAGTATGATGACCTGTGGCATCTTTCTCTTTTACATCAATTGGTTTTGCACCTACGAAAAAATAAAATCCAGGAATCTCTTTTTGAAAAAAAGAAAAATCTTCAGCACCTGTAATTGCACTTATCAAATGAACATTCTCTTTTCCAATGGCGTTATGTAAGGAAGGCAACATTTCATTTACCAAAGCTACATCGTTGAAAGTGATTGGCAAGCCTTTACTTATTTCAATTTCAGCCTTCGCACCAAAAGCTTCCGCGATTTTAGACACGCGTGACTTCATTTCTTTATTCAGTTTTTCCTGCATACCATAATCTAAGGTTCTAATAGTACCAATCATCTCAACTTCTTCCGGAATAATATTGTAGCGCACACCACCTTTTATCATACCAACAGTAATCACTGCTGCTTCTTTCGTTAATTGGGTATCTCTACTTATAATTGTTTGCAATCCATTAATAATTTGTGATGAAACTACAATTGGATCAACACCTAACCAAGGAGCAGAACCATGCGCTTGTTTCCCATGAACCTTGATAACAAATCTTTGTGAAGCTGCCATTATCCCCTCTGGCTTGTATCCAATATTTCCTACATTGATACCAGAATCTATGTGAATTCCAAAAATCACATCAACATCTGGATTTTTTAAAACCCCTTCTTTGATCATTAATGCTGCTCCTCCTTCTTCTCCAGCCGGTGGACCTTCTTCAGCTGGTTGGAATATAAACTTAACGGTTCCTTTTAATTCGCTCTTCATTTCAGACAATACCTTGGCTGTGCCCATTAACATGGCAATATGCGAGTCGTGGCCACAAGCGTGCATTACACCTGTTTTAACACCGTTATATGAGCTGGTAACTTTTGAAGCAAATGGTACTTCAGTTCTTTCTGTTACAGGTAAAGCATCGATATCCGCTCGCAAAGCTACCACAGGTCCAGGGAGGTCTCCTTTTAAAACGCCGACAACACCTGTATGAGCAATCCCCGTTTCAACTTCTAATCCTAAACTTGTTAAATATTCAGCAATTTTAGCTGCGGTTTTAAATTCTCTATTAGATAACTCTGGGTTTTCATGAAAATGTCTGCGCCATTCAATTACTTTTGGTTCAACATCTGATATTAATTGATCAACAGATTTATTTTGAGCATTCAATCCATATAGTATAAATAGAAACAAGAAAAGGGTTTGTAATTTTTTCATTTTTAGCGCGTTAATAGTTTTTCTAAATATAGAAAAAGAATATCAACTTACACAATTGAATACTCGTTATCCAAATTATATACAAAAAGAGGGAAAAACAATATTTGCTTTTCCCTCTTTTTGTATATAAAGTACTTTTATTCTTATTTTACAAACTTAGCTACATTTTGCCAAGGACCTCCATTAATAACATCAATTCCTTGTTGCTTTAAAAAAGAAGTAGCTTGACCACTTCTGGCACCGCTTCTGCAAACCGCAATTATTTTTTTATCCATTTTTTTTATTTCAGCAACCTTAGCAGGAATACTGTTTAAAACAATGTTTTTAGAGCCATTTACATGACCTCCTGCAAACTCTTCGCCTGTTCTTACATCGATAACAACAGCACCCGATTTTAAATACTCCTCAATAGATGATTCTCCATTATCACCTCCAAATAATCCGAAAAAACTCATTCCCTTTTTTTTAAAATTTTGAGCAAATATAGGTCATTAAAAGCATATTTTAGTAACACTGGTTACTAATTGTTCTGATAAATTA
>JADWMI010000137.1:0-2041 GCA_015767395.1 Bacteroidota bacterium
TAGATTAATTATTTACCTTTCAGTAAATTAAAGATGCCCATGCTGGGCACACACAAAGCATAAACACGATTAAATCAGCTAATTATACAAACCGTTGTAGCCAATTAGAATTGCTCTATTTATGAAAAACGCTTTATTTATTTGAATTAAAAAATGAAAGAAAAGAAAGGAAAATTAAAAACTGCTAATAATTCAAAAATGGATATACTTAAGGACTACACGAGTCAAACAATTAAGCTGAAGCCTGATTTCGAAGGTGAAGTCACAGCAACACTCGTTTCTTCAAAATTTAATACAGGAAACAGAAAGAGTGTATTATATCTACATGGTTATGTTGATTATTTTTTTCAATCACATTTGGGAGAAAAATTCATTGAAAACAATTTTGATTTTTACGCTCTCGATTTGAGGAAATACGGCCGATCAATGTTACCCCATCAGAATCCCAATTATTGCAGGGATATTAAAGAATACTTCGAAGAAATTACAATAGCTATTCGTCAGATATATGAATCAGGAAGTAGAGATATCTTTTTATTGGGGCATTCAACAGGGGGATTAATTGCAAGTAATTATATGAATTATGGACTGGAAAAAGATTTAATAAAAGGGCTCATTTTAAATTCACCTTTTTTAGATTTCAACCAGACAAATTTCCAGAAAACTATTATTTATTTAGCCGCTAAACTAATTGCTGGCATCTTTCCATATTCAAAAATTAATGGAGCGCTATCTCCCGCTTATGCACAAAGCATACATAAAGATTTTTATGGAGAATGGGACTTTAACTTAAACTGGAAACCTATTAAAGGATTTCCTACCTATTTCTCTTGGCTTTTGGCGATACGAGCTGGACATAAAAAATTAGTAAACTCAAATATAATTGCCCCTGTTTTAGTATTGCATTCCAGTGGCTCTAGTAAAATTTCAGCTTATTCAAAAGAGGCCATGTCTAAAGATATTGTATTGGATATTAATGATATTAAAAGAGTTGGGGCTAAACTTGGCAAGAAAGTTACCATCGTGGAAATTCAAAACGCGCAACATGATATTTTTTTATCGCAAAAAAAAGTGAGAGAAAATGCTTTAAATCAAATGTTCAACTGGTTAGATACTATAAATTTGGAACAATAAAAACTACCGCCAGTACCTTATAAAATTTATGTTTTAATTACTTTCAAAAAATCTTTTAATCCAAAGAAAATGATATTAAAGCGCCCTAAATTTAGGTTTTTGATTTAAAATTTATATATTTATTGTTAAAATGCTAATCAACTTTTTAAACTATGAATAAATCCCCACTGCTTATAGTATTATTTTTACTGTCATTTTCTCTTAATTATGCACAAACTTTAGATATAGGCATTAAAGGAGGTATTAATTACAATAATATTGGAGATTTTTACTCAAAAGGCGGATCAATAGGTGTTGGTGTCCCTGATGAAAATTTTGAGGCTGAAAATGAAATTGGTTTTCAGTACGGAATTTATACTCAAATAAATTACAATTATTTCTTTATTCGACCAGAAGTAAGCTTTACATCGTTTAAAAACAGCTACCCTTTCCCTACAAAACCAGCCAAATGGGAAGCAAAACAAATAGATGTGCCTATTCTACTTGGTTATAATGTATATGGTCCTATTTCCATTTTTGCAGGACCTGTATTTAGTTTTATATCTGATATGGAAATGGAAGGTTGGGAAGATACTAGCTATGCTGATCCATTTACTTTTAATAAATCTTCCACTAGCATAAGTGCAGGGATTTTATTAGATTTTGGCAGAGTTGGAATTGATTTTAGGTATCAATATGGATTAACCACTGTTGAAGAACAACGTCTCGATATGATTAAAACATATAACGGATATGGCGTAAACCTGGGTGACTTGCTTGAATATGAGCCCAGTCAGTTCATGGTAAATATTCAAATTAACCTATTTACTATAAACGATGATACTCGAAATAAAAGAAGTAGTTCTGATTGGAGAAATCACAAAAACTTATAAAAAAAATGCTTCTCAAAATTGAGAAGCATTTTTTT
>JADWMI010000137.1:2141-6458 GCA_015767395.1 Bacteroidota bacterium
TCGTCTGCATCTAAATAATCTGGAATACCATCGCTGTCAGTATCATCATTTCTTACATTTGTATCACCATCATAAGTTTCTAGATTCGATAAAATACTGTCATTATCGTGGTCAGCTCGATTTACATCCTGACATGTAATTTCGAAAACCAATGGCGTATTTGGAGCAATTCCACTACTTCCTGTATTTCCATAGGCCAATCCTGAAGGGATAAATAAAATTCCTTTCCCATAATCTTCATAATAAAAAGATTCATCAGGGTTTATCATTTTATTACCACCTTTATAATACGTAAAACCATAGCTCCATCCAGTAATAACACCCGTAAGAGGCAGCCAAATAAGTGATTTTCTACTATCAAACACAAGGCTATCCAAAGTCATCCCTGTATAAGTCGTTAGCACTGAATCTGTTCTTGTTGGTGAAATGGTAGTACCTTCCTCTTCAACTAAGTAATATAATTTATAAGCAATATCGTTTTCAACAATAGCATCAACATCAACTTGCTCCATTAAAGGTGTTTGACCTGCATCAATAGTCCAAATTCCACCATCGGCTTCGTTTAAATAATGAGTTTGTAAGTATTCAACCAAAGCAACATCATCCAAAACAGCTTGTTCTACAGCATCAAATGGATCTACATCATCTTTTTTACAAGCAGCAATTGCCAATCCTAAACATAAAATAAATAAAATATTTTTAATTTTCATTGAGTATATTTTTAAAGGGCGCAAGATACTATTTTACTACCTTTGTTAAAAGCTAAAACTTAAATTTAACTTTATTATATGAAATCGTATGAGAATTGATAAATATTTGTGGTGTATACGGTATTACAAAACCAGAAACATTGCCACAGAAGCTTGTAAAAAAGGCCATGTAAAAGTTAATAATACTGGTGTAAAACCTTCTAAAATGGTTTTTAACGACGATAAAATTATTGTTAGAAAAGATCAAATAAACTATGAGATTGAGGTATTAGATATTCCCGCCAATCGTGTTGGTGCCAAACTAGTTGATTTGTATAGAAAGGATATAACGCCTAAAGAAGCATTTGAAAAATTTGAATTGTTAAAATATTCAAAAGATTATTACAGAAAAAAAGGCGCTGGAAGACCAACAAAAAAAGACAGACGTGAAATAGAGAATTTTAGTAGCGATGATGAAATTTGATGAAAATTATTGGGTAGCTAAATATCAAGAAAATAAAACAGGTTGGGATATTGGCTACCCCTCTACCCCTATTAAAACATATATTGACCAAATAAAAAATAAGGATTTAAAAATATTGGTTCCTGGAGCAGGAAATGGATATGAAGTTGAATACTTGCACCTGAATGGATTTAACAATGTTTATGTGGTTGATATCGCTGCACAGCCTCTTAAAAACTTACAACAAAGAATTCCAGGTTTTCCTATTGAAAATTTAATTCACATTGATTTTTTTGATCACAATGAAAAATATGACCTCATAATAGAACAAACTTTTTTTTGTGCTTTAGCCCCGAGTTTAAGAAATGCCTATTCAAATAAAATGAACCATTTGTTAAATAGTTCTGGAAAACTCATAGGATTACTTTTTGACTTTAAATTAACAGAAGAAGGCCCTCCATTTGGCGGTAGCCTTCCTGAATATTTAAAAACATTTAAAAGTAATTTTAAGATTAAAACTTTTGAAAAATGTTATAATTCTATAAAACCTAGAAATGATAACGAATTGTTTTTTATATTTGAAAAAAAGAAATAAATGGAAAGTTCTATAATTCTAACAAACGAGCAAATTACCAATAAAACAAGAAGAATTGCCTACCAAATTTATGAAAGTAATAGTAATGAGAAAGAGATTATTATTGCAGGAATAAATGGAAATGGATATGTTTTTGCTCAAAATTTAGCTGAAATATTATCGGAGATTTCAGAATTAAAAGTAGCCCTTTGCGAGGTTAAAATAAATAAGAAAAATCCACGCACTGAAATTTCAACTGATATTGATTCAGAAAATTATAAAAACAAGTCTATTGTTTTAGTTGATGATGTTTTAAATTCTGGTTCAACTTTAATTTATGGAATTAAATTCTTTTTAGAAGTACCCTTAAAACGATTTAAAACCGCAGTGCTAATCAATAGGAATCATAAAAAGTTCCCTGTAAAAGCTGATTTTAAAGGGATTTCTTTATCAACCTCCATGCATGAACATGTATCTGTGATTTTTGAACCTAACAGTTCTTGCGCAGTTTTAGACTAACCTCTTCAACAATTGCTTCTATTTTTTTATCGTTGACTGGAATTGTGTAGGTTGCTTTTTCATAAAATGGATTGCGTTCAAACAAGTGCTTTGCAATATATTCTTGTAAATTATCTGTTCCAATTGTTGCAACCAAAGGCCTTTGATTGGTTTCATGCTGAAGTCTGTTAAAAATAGTTGAGATTGAAGCCTTTAAATAAACCGATCTTGAATGTTCTTCTATTAACTTCAAATTATCACCATAACAAGGGGTACCGCCTCCTAAAGAAATAATAGTGGGTGCTGCTAAATCCAATAACTCCATTAAATATTCACTTTCCTTAATTCTAAAGTAAATTTCACCGTTTTGTTTAAATATTTCAGAAATTGATTTATTTTCTTTTTGCTCAATATAAGCATCTAGATCAATAAATTTAAGACCCATATTTTTAGCTAATATTCTACCAACAACTGACTTACCACTTGCCATATACCCTAACAATACAATTTTCATTGATCTTTATTTTTTATTTCTTTATTAGAAAACAAATATCGTACAAAAAATTACAAAAAAAAACTTGTTATATAAATTTTAGATAGTATATTTGCACTCGCATTTGGGAAAGGAATAATGACCTGGTAGCTCAGTTGGTAGAGCACCTCCCTTTTAAGGAGGTGGTCCTGGGTTCGAGCCCCAGCCAGGTCACAAAAAAAGTTAAGCTATCTGCTTAACTTTTTTTTTACTTTTATTTTGCGCATGTGGCGGAATTGGTAGACGCGCCAGCTTGAGGGGCTGGTGAACAATAGTTCGTGTAGGTTCGACTCCTATTATGCGCACAGTAAAATTTAATTTACAAAAAAAAAGAGGGCAATTGCCCTCTTTTTCATCTTTGAATAGTCATTTATTCAGAAATATTTTCCAAATCCATTAAAAATGAATAAGATAATGCGGTGCGCTTGTATCTTTCAAAACGACCAGAAGCACCACCGTGACCTGTATCCATATTGCAATCCATTATTAGTAAATTGTCATCTGTTTTTGTAGCACGTAATTTGGCAATCCATTTTGCTGGTTCCCAATATTGCACTTGGCTATCCCAATAACCTGTTGTAATTAACATATTTGGATAGTTTTTTGCTTCAACATTGTCATAAGGAGAATACGACTTCATATAATCATAATATACTTTCTCTTTTGGATTTCCCCATTCATCAAATTCAAAAGTGGTTAAAGGAATTGTTTCATCTAACATGGTAGAAACCACATCAACAAAAGGTACTGCCGCAATAACACCATTCCATAATTCAGGCTTCATATTTACAATAGCTCCCATTAACAAGCCACCAGCACTTCCACCTTGCGCATATAAATGTTTTTCACTTGTATAACCTTCACTTACTAAAAAATCAGCTACATCAATAAAATCAGTAAATGTATTTATCTTTTTTAATAATTTTCCGTCTTCATACCAGTCTCTACCCATTTCTTGTCCGCCCCTAATATGGGCTATTGCATATACAAATCCCCTATTTAGCAAACTTAATCTTACGGAACTAAATCTAGGTTCTATAGTGTTTCCGTACGAGCCATATGCGTATAATAACAAAGGGGTTTCAGCACTTTTTTCAGTTCCTTTCTTATATACCAACGAAACTGGAATTTTTGTTCCATCTTTTGCCATTGCATATAAACGTTCGGATGTATAATTATCTGGCGAAAAAGTTTCATCTAATACTTCCTGCTGTTTTAAAAGAACTTTTTCTTTAGAACTCATGTTAATTTCAAAAGTGCTTCCAGGTGTAGTCAATGATGAATATGTATAACGTAAAGTATTGGTGTCAAAGTCTAAGTTTGAAGTTGGGTATGCCATATAAGCCGGATCGTTAAATTCAATATAACTATCATCTCCCTCCCACTGCTTAATTCTAATGGTACTTAGCCCATTTAATCGTTCACTTAGTACTAAATAACTTTTAAACAAGTCAAAACCTTGTAAAAGCACCTCTTCTCTATGCGGAATAACATCTTTCCAATTTTCTTTTGAAGTAGCAGAAATAGGTGTTTTAACCAACTTGAAATTTTTAGCATCTAA
>JADWMI010000492.1 GCA_015767395.1 Bacteroidota bacterium
GAGCCGTATGATGCGAGAGTATCACGTACGGTTCTGTGAGAGGTTTGGGGTGAAACTCCCCTTACCTACTCGACTAAAATCCCGTTGGCATGTATTATGACTAGACATTATTAAAATTTAATTAAAATGGATATTAAAGACAATCATATTAATTACGTTGAATTCAAAGCCAAAAATCTAGAAATAATAAAGGAGTTCTATACAAAATCATTTAATTGGACTTTCACTGATTATGGTTCAACCTATACAGCTTTTTCAGAAAGTGGACTTGCAGGAGGGTTTGAAAAAAATGAAGGTGAAATTATAAATGGAGCCCTGATTGTTTTGTACCATAAAAATCTTGACTTGATTAAAAGTAAGATTATAGCATCAAACGGAATAATTTCTAAAGATATTTTTTCTTTTCCTGGAGGACGAAGATTTCATTTTACTGATCCAGATGGAAATGAACTTGCAGTTTGGTCCGACAATTAAAAACGAACACTTATTAAATTGTGCAATTGTTAAACAAACCGGTTGATCGTAGTTCTCTAAGAACATTAAAATAAATATAAGATTTTATGCTCAATAAAATAATCTTATATACTATTATATGAATATTGGTATTTTTTTAATAAACAGCAGTTAATTTTTTGTATAATCGATTGAAATCGTTGATTTTAAGGAGGAGTTATTAAGAAAATAAGGCGAAGCCTAATTAGAGATATTCATATTAACTGAGCAAAAACAATATTACATATAAAGCATTAAAAATAGTAATGGAATTAAAATACCAAGGCAGTGTAAATTCCACCGCGACCCATAATTCCTTTTTTTCCTTTTACCATAAATAAGGAAGTTAGGGCAAATAAAATTAATGCCCCTGCGAAAACATCAGAAAACCAAGTCCAAATTTTGTTTGGATTGTAATGCAAATAATTGACCTCATAAAAAACAGGGCGCCTTTTTAAATATTCTGCATATCCTTTTCCGTTGTTGGTATTTTAGAATTGTGGAGCCCCCTTTTAGAAATATTTTTAGTTGATTGTTATTTGGGTAATAATGTTTTTTATAATTTTTAGCGTCATCAACCTCTTCTAATAATTTTAGAATGTTTTCTTTGACGTTGACTGTCTTTTATTTCTGTTTTATCGGGGATACTTTAATCGTCTGAATCTTTGTCTAAATAATTCATAATTCCATCATTGTCGCTGTCTAGAGTCCCTTCTATGTCATCACTTATACCATCATTATCATAATCTCTAACCAACATTCTAGATTTGTTTTTAGGCGACATTTCATAAGGTTTTGTATTTAATAGTGCTACACAACCATCAGCCTCACCAGAATTTCTGATATTTCTTGAAAATTTATGTATCATTGGTTCATACTTGTCTTTTTGTGTAACAGCAAGATTTTCAGTTTCATTGGGGTCATTTTCATAGTCGTATAATTCATAAAAATTTTCTTGACCTGCTTTCACCCATTCAATGTACCGGTAATTACCCTTCATCCTATAGGCGTAACCCAAACCACGTTGACCTCTGTATATAGTAATGGCACCCATTTTAACATCTGCGGTGATATCATTTAAAATAGGAGTAAGGCTTCGTCCTTTTAGGGGTCTTCCCACCTTGTTTTTGTTGTTTTTTGGCTGCTCTGGAATCGCTAATCCTGCTAGCTCACATAGCGTTGGATACAAATCTACAGTTGAAACGGGCGTCATTGTTTTACCTCCTTTATTGGGGTTTCTAGGATCTAAAATAAGCAAAGGGGAGGACGAAGCAACTTCTAAGTTAGAATGTTTGTTCCAACGCCCGTGTTCTCCTAAAAATAATCCATGGTCACTCCAAATAACAACAATGGTATTTTCGGCTAATTGAAGTTCATTTAACTTTTCTAATACCATTCCTATTTGAGCATCAACATACGAAGTACAGGCATAATATCCTTTTTTAAGTTTTAACTGGAAATCTTCCTTTAATAAGCCCGTTTTAGGATCTATATTTGCTTTGACATCTGAACCATTCAATACATGTTTTTTTAAGTCATCTCTTCCTTTTGGTGCTTTTTGATTTTTTGCGACTTCAAATTTTGTGTCGTCATATAAATCCCAATATTTTTTTGGAGCAACAAACGGTTCGTGCGGTTTTTTAAATCCAATAGCTAAAAAGAATGGTTTATTCTGTTTGGATACTTGCTCCATTAACTGAATACCTTCAAGTCTAATTTTGCCATCAATAAAATCTTCGTCAGGTAAATCTTCACTACTCATGGAGCGTCCTTTTGAATTTACGCCATTT
>JADWMI010000138.1:0-3568 GCA_015767395.1 Bacteroidota bacterium
GCAATTAAAAATATCAACACAAAAAATCGTTTCATAATACACCTTGTTTTATAATTACAAAAAACGAAAATCTATGTTAAGTAATGGTTATCAGTAGATGATAATATTGTAACGATAAGGTTAACTTTAAACGGCTTCAAAAAATAATTTAGTAAGAATTTTAAGTATATTGCATTCAAATAAATCAACAATGAAAATGAATTGGAGCCAACTATTATCTTTGAAAAGATACGGTGATACACAACCTCGACTTAGAAAGGATCAAACTGAAACGCGTTTGGGGTTTGAAGTAGATTACGACCGTATTATTTTTTCTGATTCCTTTAGAAGTTTACAAGATAAAACCCAGGTGGTGCCACTTTCAAAAACAGATTTTGTACATACACGCCTAACGCATAGTTTAGAGGTGAGTGTCGTAGCGCGTTCATTGGGTAGAATTGTAGGTGAAAAATTGCTTCAAAAATACCCTGAACTGGTTGCCGAAGGATATGGAATTAATGATTTTGGAGCTATTGTTGCATCGGCAGCTTTGGCGCACGATATTGGAAATCCGCCTTTTGGACATAGTGGAGAAAAGGCAATTGGTGAATATTTTAAAAATGGCAAAGGACAACAATTTAAAAATCAACTTTCTGCAAAAGAATGGCAAGATTTAATTGATTTTGAAGGGAATGCAAATGGTTTTAGAATCGTAAATGAAAGTAAAAGAGCTATGGAAGGTGGTATTAGGCTGACCTATGCAACATTGGGTGCTTTTATAAAATATCCTAAAGAGTCTTTACCAAAAAAACCAACCAATCAAATAGAAGATAAAAAATACGGTATATTTCAATCAGATGTGCCCTTTTTTAAAGAAGTCGCTCAGGAACTGGGTTTAATTTCAACTGGGATAAATGGGAATGTCGCTTATAAAAGGCATCCTTTGGCCTATTTGGTTGAAGCTGCTGATGATATTTGTTACACCATTATCGACTTTGAAGATGGAATAAATTTAGGGTTGATTGATGAAGAATTTGCCCTTGAATATTTAATAAAACTAGTGAAGGACACCATAGATTCTAAAAAATACCACCAGCTAGAATTTAAAACTGACCGATTGAGTTATTTACGCGCTTTGGCCATTGGCACGCTTATTAATGAAGCTTTAACGGTGTTTTTGGCAAATGAAGATGCTATTTTAAATGGGAAATACCCACATTCGTTGTTAGATAAATGTAAGTACGAAGCGCAGATTAACGATATTATAAAAATAAGCGTTGATAAAATTTATAAAAGCAGAGAAGTGGTTGAAAAGGAGCTGGTTGGGTATTCAATAATTGCAACCTTATTAGATGTTTTTGTAGGAGCTACCAACAGAAAATTTGAAAACACCTTAACAAATTACGATAAATTGGTTTTAAACCTATTACCCGAGAGTTTACAAAAACCAAAAGAAACGCTGTATTTAAGAGTATTGACGATGTGTGGTTATGTTGCAAGTTTAACTGATGGTTTTGCTTTGCAATTGTATAAAAAAATAAAAGGCTAGTTTAAAGTTTGACAACAACTATATTAAGAATAGATTGTTATTTTTTTGAATGAAGAAGGTTTAAAATAAAATCTTTGATCGCTACTGTAGATAAATGATTGTTCTCAAAAAGTTCGTTTACTTTTCCATGTTCAATAAAATTGTCAGGAAATCCTAAGTGTTTAATCGCCTTGTTTTGATATTCATTTTCAGAAGAAAAGGCTAAAATGGCACTTCCAAATCCACCAACAACAGTCCCATCTTCTATGGTAATTATAGTGTCAAATTTATTAAAAATGTTATGTAATAAGGCCGTGTCTAAAGGTTTTACAAAACGCATATTATAATGTGCCACTTCATTATTAGGAAACTCATTTTGAAGTTCAATTATTTTTTCTCCAATGGTTCCAATGCTTAAAACAGCAATTTTTGTTCCTTCAGTAATACATGTTCCTTTTCCAATTTCAATTTTTTGGAATGGTTGTTTCCAATCAATAATAGATCCTTTTCCACGAGGATAACGAATGGCCATTGGAAAATCAATTCCCAATTGTGCAGTGTACATAATGTTGCGTAATTCCACCTCATTTAAGGGAGCAAAAATCACCAAATTAGGAATACAATTTAAATAAGCAATATCAAAAACTCCGTGATGCGTAGCGCCATCTTCACCTACAATTCCAGCGCGATCGATACAAAAAATAACAGGTAAGTTTTGCAAGGCAACATCGTGTATTATTTGGTCGTAAGCCCGTTGTAAAAAGGTTGAATAAATATTACAAAAAGGAATCAATCCTTGCGTTGCCATACCAGCAGCCAGAGTAACAGCGTGTTGCTCAGCAATACCAACATCAAAGGCTCTGTCTGGTAATGCATCAATCATTAATTTTAATGAAGAGCCAGTTGGCATTGCGGGTGTAATTCCAACTATTTTTTTATTGTTTAATGCCAATTCAACAATAGTTTCACCAAAAACATCTTGAAATTTTGGTGGTGAAATATCGGTGCTTTTTGCTGCGAGTTCCCCAGTGATTTTATCAAATTTACCAGGCGCATGATATTTTACCTGATCTTGTTCTGCTTTTTTTAATCCTTTTCCTTTTGTGGTAATGATGTGCAAAAATTTTGGACCCGAAATGGTTTTTAATCGTTCTAATTCTGTAATTACAGCATCAATATCATGCCCGTCAATTGGGCCGGAATAATTAAAGTTTAAGGCTTCAATAATGTTGTTTTTACGAACTTTTTTACCAGCTTTTACATTGGTAAAATAATTTTTTAAAGCACCAACACTTGGGTCTATGCCCATTGCATTGTCGTTTAAAATAATAAGCAAGTTAGCATCCGTTACACCAGCATGATTCAAACCTTCAAAAGCCATTCCGCTGGCAATAGAAGCATCGCCAATTACGGCAATGTGCTGTTTGTTTAAATCGCCTTTTATTTTTGAAGCAATAGCCATTCCCAATGCTGCGGAAATGGAAGTTGATGAATGTCCGGTTCCAAATGCATCATAAACGCTTTCACTTCTTTTTGGGAAACCTGAAATACCACCAAGTTGCCTATTGGTGTGAAATAATTCTTTTCTTTCAGTTAAAATTTTATGTCCGTAAGCTTGGTGACCAACATCCCAAATTAATAAATCGTTGGGTGTATCAAACACATAATGCAGTGCAATTGTTAACTCAACTACGCCTAAACTAGCGCCTAAATGTCCTTCTTTGGTGGCAACAATATCAATAATAAAATCCCGTAATTCTTTCGCCAATTGAGGCAATTTATTTTTTGAAAGATTGCGTAGTTCTTTAGGAGAATTAATATGTGTAAGTAATTTGGTTTCCATTCATTGCAAAACTACAATATTTAAATTGTAGGTTGAATGAAAAAAATTTACTTTTGAAATATGATAAACCCATTTGATGACTCCTATTTTATGAAACGTGCTTTGCAAGAAGCGCAATTGGCTTTTGAAAAAAATGAAGTTCCAGTTGGAGCTGTAATTGTAATGAAAGATCAAATTATAGCGCGTGCGCATAATTTAAGTGAAACCTTAAATGATGT
>JADWMI010000138.1:3668-6446 GCA_015767395.1 Bacteroidota bacterium
TCTTCTAAGTCTTTTTTGTATTTATCGAATGTAAAATCTTTGATGTTTTTGTTTTTATATCGGTGATAAATAAACAAAGGCATTAAAACAAAAGCAATTGATAAAACCCCAATTCCAATAATAATTTCACCATTTGCACCTCCTGTGTTTTTTGCATAATAACCATATGCTAAAACACCAATAATTATAATTAATAGGATTGTTAGTACTTTTTTCATTATTGATAATTTAAGCAGTTACATGAATTAATTTCCTTCTGTATGCTGTGAGTAGTCGTGATTTCGAAATAAAACCAAAGTATTTCCCATCTTTTAAAACCACTAAATTCCAAGCACCGGTATGTTTAAATTTGTTTAAAATATCTTCGGCAGAATGTTTTTCGTAGTGAATTATATCTGAACCAGCATGCATTAAGGAATCAACTGTTACAGTATCATATAATTCTTGATTAAACATAATACTTCTAATATCATTTACAGTCAATATACCTAAAAATTCATTTTCACTATTTACTACAGGAAAATGATTTCGAGCTGATTTTACAACAGCATTTTTCACCACTTCACCCAAAGTCATTTCTGGTTTAAGAACAATAAAATTTGTTTCAATTACTTTTTCAAGGTCTAATTGCATCAACACATTTTTATCCTTATCGTGGGTTATAAGCTCACCTCTTTCCGCCAAGTCATGGGCATATATATTGTGCGGAATGTATTTTTTTGTAATGATAAAGGAGATCAATGAAACGATCATTAAGGGTATAAAAAGTTCATAACCACCAGTAATTTCAGCAATTAAAAATATGGCAGTTAAAGGCGCTTGTAATATTCCAGCCATTAAACCGGCCATACCAACCATGGCAAAGTTTGTGAGCGATAATTGATGTTGAAATAAATTACTAGCGTTCACAATAAGTGCAAACACATAACCAGTAATACTTCCTGTAAATAAGGTAGGTGCAAAAACACCACCGACACCCCCAGCACCAAAAGTAAGTGCAGAAGCAACTATTTTAAAAAGGATTAATCCAATTAAAAACATGATAACAATTGAGACGTTATCAGCTGTATAATTAAAAACATTGTTATTGATAACGCTTTCAACATTTCCTCTTAATAGACTGTTTATTGTAGTAAACCCTTCCCCAAATAGTGGTGGAATAAAATAAACCATTACTCCCAATAAACTACCTCCAATAAGCAAACGCTTGTAAGGGTTTTTAAATTTTTTAAAAAAGGCGCCAATGCTAAAGTATACTTTGCTAAAATAGATAGATGCCATTGCTGAGGCGACTCCTAGAAAAACATAAAAGGTAACATCGCTTAACATAAATTTATCTTCCAAATTAAAATGCAGCAACACATCATCTCCTAAGAAAAAATACGAAGTTAAAACAGCTGTGATAGATGCCAATAAAAGTGGAATCATAGAAGCCAAGGTCAATTCTAAGCTAAAAATTTCTACAGCGAAAACAATGGCCGCAATTGGGGCTTTGAATATAGAAGACATTGCTCCGGCTGCTGCTGCTCCAATTAACAATGTTCGGGTTGTTTGATTTAAATGAAATAAACGCGCAAAATTTGATCCAAGAGCGGCTCCTGTAGCAACAGTTGGGCCTTCCAAACCAACAGACCCCCCAAAACCAACTGTAATAGGCGCTGTAATTAGTGATGCCCACATTTGATGCCTTGGTAAAATCCCTTTCAGTTTTGAAATTGCGTATAATGTGGATGGAATTCCGTGACCTACTTTTTTTCGAATGATATACTTTTTTGCAAGTAAAACCAATAGCAAGCCTAAAATTGGAAAAATAAAATAAAAAGCAGTGTGAATGTCTTTAATAAAACCACCTTCCAATAATTCTTGAATAAAGTGGGTAATGTTTTTTAGCAAAACCGCACCAAGACCTGCTAATAAACCAATAACAGCACTTGCGATGCGAATAAATTGATTATTAGAGATGTGTTGATATCTCCATTTCAGGAATTTACGAAATAATGTTTCTGGTTTTGATGGCATTTGTTTTTTATAAAAAAAGAGTTTGCAAAAGTATCTAAATTAAAACACTAAGCGACTCGTTTTGGACAATTTTTACATTTCTTTTCACCTTTCTTTTTATATTTTTTGCAACATTCTTCTTTAAGCGCTCCTTTAGACTTCTTCTTCTTACTGGGTTTTTGACAGTTAAAGTCGTAATTATAAATATCTGAAGATGTTTTTTTACTCACTTTTATTAATTTAATAAAGGTTGAATAAGGTATAAAAAAAACCTCAATAATTATTATTGAGGTTTTTGAAATTTTTATAGATCTAATTTTAAGCTTAGTTCCTTTAATTGAGTATCATCAATTTTTGAAGGAGCATCAATCATTACGTCCCGCCCACTGTTGTTTTTTGGGAAAGCAATAAAATCGCGAATCGTTTCTTGACCGCCTAAAATAGCAACCAATCTGTCCAATCCAAAAGCCAAACCACCATGTGGAGGTGCGCCATATTCAAAAGCATTCATTAAAAAGCCAAATTGCTCTTTAGCTTCTTCAGGTGTAAATCCTAAATGATCAAACATCAATGCTTGTGTTGCTTTGTCATGGATTCTAATAGATCCACCACCAATTTCATTTCCGTTCAATACCAAATCATAAGCATTTGCTCTTACTTTTCCAGGATCTGTATCTAAAAGATGCATGTCTTCTGGCTTAGGAGAAGTAAAAGGATGGTGCATTGCATGGTAACGTTCAGTTTCTTCATCCCACTCTAACAATGGAAAATCAACAACCC
>JADWMI010000493.1 GCA_015767395.1 Bacteroidota bacterium
CCTCTTCCAAGCTTAGCTTATAATGTCCTTTTGAATCTGTTATGGAATAGGATTGTAAAAATTGAGTTCCTTTTTTAAAGGCTATTACATTTGCCATTTCTAAAGGATTCCCTGCTTCATCTTTCACTACTCCTTCAACTTTTATATTTTGTGAAAAAGCAATTAAAGGCACTAAAAGAAAGACAAAAATTAAGGCGAATTTTTTCATTAAATTTTGTAAAAGTTAAATTCAATTATTAATTTTTTATTGTTAATGATCAATTGAGTTAACCTCCAATTCTTATGTGTTGTCCTCCACCACTTTTTTGACGCTCATTTTGAAAGCGTTCACGCATTTCTTTGGTTTTTTCTTCAACTATTTTATCATACTCTTTTTGGGTAACAACCTTTCCTTTTGAAGGCTCACTTATGTCAGTTTTTTCTTTTGGGTTTAGAACAATTTTAGTACACAATATTTTAGTCTCTCCAGCATCAACCTCTAAGATTAATCCTGGTAAACCCCAATAATCTCCAGGTCCATGACCAACAGGAATATCCATTGTGTACCAAGCAGTAACAATTATTACTTCCTTCATATTTTCCATTTCCTTTGCTTTTTGCTCTCTCTCCTTTCTGTCTTCCTCAGTTACATTTCGTCTTCCAAATTGAATTTCAGGCCTTACAGCTCTCTCAATTGGAGTAGAGGCTTTAAAGCATAAATAGTTTCCAATCATTTTGGTTTCTTGTTCCATTTTCCACTCATAAGTTACCAAGTCATCTTTCACTAAAAATTTCTTCCCACTAAATTCATTTTCTTTTGCAACTGTTTTTGCTTGAATATTTTTATAATATTCTCCTGAAGCACCTCCTCCAAACATCATCATTCGCATACCACCTCTACCTCCACCAGGGCCACCAGCTTGTTCTAACTGTTCTTGTTGTTTATAAATAGAAGCTGTTTTATCAAAACTAAATTTATAAGTTCTTTCTAAATTATTTTTCATTCTCTCTTTAATCATTTTTATCCTATCAGCTGGAATTCCTGATGAAGAAAAATCAATATCTAAAGTTGTTTTCGAAAGATAAACTGCTTTGCCTTGAAAGTCTTGAGCATTCATTGAAACTGTAATTAGCAACAACATAGCTGCTAGTGTTTTTAAAAAAATATTTTTCATGTTTGTAATTTTTATTTAATTGCTAAACAAATATAACAGCATTTCTTATAAATTACAGTTAATGAGTGTTAACGATTGTTAAGTCATTCGGATTATACATATTATGTGCTTAACTTTGATGTTATGAATAAACAAAATTATAAATGGGTTGTTTACTTTATAAGCATTACTATAATAACTACTATTGCAGTACAAGTTTATTGGAATTATAGAGAATATCAAATAAACAAACAAAACCTTATTAGCACCGTTCAATTAAGTTTAGATAATTCTGTAGAAGCTTATTTTGCCAATTTAACAAGATCGGGAATCATCACTTTTAATTCCCCTGATTCAAATAACACAACAAAACAAACTGATACTATAATCGTAAGCACTGGCTCTAGGCATGGGTTTCGAAAAAAAATTGATAGCACTTTACAAAATTTAGCGAAAAAAGACAGCCTAAGTAAACCAATAATTATTAAAAATTTAAGAAACGATTCTTACCCATTTTTTACGCCTGATGAAAATTTTCCAAAAAACTTAGATAGTTTAATTTCAAAAGTAGTGGTTTCAATTTCACGTGACACCTTAGACTTGGTTAAACTTAACTCCCATCTATCTAAAGAGCTTGAAAGAAACAATATTGATGTGACTTATGGCTTAAAGTTTACCTATAACAAATGGATCTCAAAGGATAGTATTGTTAAAAAAACGAAAGAATTGAATCTTAAAAATATTCCTGAAAAGCATTTAAAAACAATTTCAAAATCAACTTTTTTACATAGAAACAAATTAGAGTTGTTTTTCACAAACGAAACAGCAACGCTATTAAGAGCTTCATTTATAAGCATTTTATTATCGCTGTTATTGTCAATAAGTATCATCTCAAGTTTGGTTTATTTACTAAAAACAATTTATAAACAAAAACAGCTGGCTGAAGTTAAAAATGACTTAATTAATAATATTACCCATGAATTTAAAACACCCATAGCCACTATTTCTACTGCCCTTGAAGCTTTGAAAAACTTTAATGCTTTAAATGACAAAACAAAGTCGGAAAAATATATTTCTATGGCCAACTTACAAGTGAACAAGCTTAATATGATGGTTGAAAAAATATTAGAAACGGCTACT
>JADWMI010000139.1:0-1957 GCA_015767395.1 Bacteroidota bacterium
AACCTAAACCAAATTGAAACGCATTTTTAATAACCGCTGTTGCTGGAATTGAGAAGAAAGCTAATTCATTATCAATAGGATTGCTACTATACGTATAACCAAATCTAATTGGTAATTTATTCACAACTTTTAATTGTAAACCTGCAGATACAATATTTACATCTTTCCATCCAAACCCTTTTACAGAACCTGTTGGAAACCCAGTCATTGGTCCACTTTCAGCTATTGCCCATCCTTTAGCTTCAAAACCTGCTGTACTGCTATAATCTACATTTCTATAATCAACTGTAATATCTAAAACCTCTGTTGAATAACCAACTCCTAAAGATATTATTGCAGGGTAATCCATTTGAAAAGCCACATCAGGTGCTGCAGATCCATCTAAAGAAGTATTTGAAAAATCAAAGTCACTGAATGATTGTGCCGTTTTATATGACGCTCCCAATTTTATACCACCTTCAGACGCATAGAACAATCCAACTTGACCTCCAAAACCAATAGCTGTTGCTTTATCACTCTCAGGGTAACCCAAAGTCATACTTGGACTTGCCAATGGATTTGGTGCCAATTCTAAAGCTCCATAATTAATATTTGGCTGAATACCTATTGAAAATCCTTTCGAAATTTCATAAGACCAAGACAAAGAAATCTGCATTAGCATATAATCAGATTCTATATGTCCAAAACCACCTGCATGTTGAGGAAAACTTATTGGGTTAACCGGTTCATTAGGATTGAAATTTGGGTTAGGATTTCCTTGAAGGTCCTGAGGGTAATTTAAGTTCTCCGGGAAAGTAACTCCAAAACCACTAATACCAAAAGCAGATACTCCAAAAGTACTCTTACTCCCTTCCTTTCCCCAAACAAATCCAATGGCGGGCATTGGTGAAATACCTCTATCATCTTTGGTTATTCCACTCATAGGGCCATAAGACGAACTTAATTCTGGTGAAGAAGAAAAAGCACCGATGCTAAAATCTAATATTTTCCCATTAAAAGCAGATAAAGTTGCAGGATTCCACTGCATCGCACCACTAATATCAAGTGGCATTGCTGTTGCAGCTCCTCCCATTGACATGTTTACAGCTCCAACTCCTTGCATAATGTGACCCGCTTGAGCAAAAGTAGCTGTTGTAAAAAGTACGAATACAATTCTTAATAATTTTCTCATAATTGTTTGTTGAATTTAATGTTCTTTTTTAATTTTAATAATATTAACTTCTGTTTCTTTCAGTTATTTATTTTAACATTTGTTACACAACAAAACTATAAAGTTCTGTATTTGGAAATACTGACAATTATCAGTTATTTTTTTTTAGAATGTAACAATAGTTACTGTGTAACTTTTATTTCACAATCACAAAATTAAAATAATAAACTAAAATTGTGATTATACCAAAACATAATATAAATTTGAACTTTAATTATTTAACAAACATATGGATTTAGAAAGAATTATTGAATTATTGAGTTTTACTATCCCTTCTGTTGTAACTGGCTTTGTGGCTTATTACTTTTTTGTAAATCACACTAAAAATGAAGAACGAAAATTAAAATTGTCGCTATTAAAAGAAAATCAGAAGCAATCATTGCCCATTCGATTACAAGCTTACGAAAGAATGGCTTTGTTTTTGGAACGCTTAAACCCTTCAAGTTTATTACTTAGAGTTACTTCTGTAAACAACGATAAGGGAGCCTATGCAACAAGTATTATAAATGCAATTGAACAAGAGTTTGAACACAATTTAACGCAACAAATTTATATTTCTGATAAATGTTGGAGTGTTATTATTACAGCAAAAAACACCACTGTTCAAATGATAAAAAAAGTGGCTTTGCAAGAATCTATTAACAATGCCCAAGAATTAAGAGAAGAAATTTTAAAAGTAACATTAACTAGCCTACCTCCTTCAACAACTGCATTGGCTTTTATAAAGGAAGAAGTTAAAAGTTTTAT
>JADWMI010000139.1:2057-6427 GCA_015767395.1 Bacteroidota bacterium
TTTATGGGTCGTTTTTGTATAACTTGGTAATTTTATTGGTTCTAAAAATAAAGGACAATCAATTACCAGCGTATGATATTCTCCGTTTTCGCCACAAGCATCAACACCTATAGTCTCCATTTCTTCAGCTAATTCCTTGGTTATTTCTTTTCCAAGAAATTCTTCTCCTAAATGGGTATTACAAGAAACAATAATGGTTTTAATTCCGCTATCGATCATATCAAACACCAATTTTTTTCTATGTTGTTGCCAAAGAGGAAGCATTGCTTTAAGATTCACTGCATCACAAACTTTTTCTTCCCATTCTCTATGAGGTTCTAAATCAATATCTCCAAAAACAACAGCTTCAGCTTTATAAGTGGTTTTCAAATTGTTTAAAGCTTCCATATATTTTGTCTCATATTCTTCCCAAGAAGCTGGAATTTTTAGCATTGAAACACCAAGTGCTTTTGCTTGTTGATTTAATAATGAAGGTGTTAATCCGTGAGAACGAGAGATTTTATTATTTTCATTCATCATATTTAACAACACCGTCAGTTTGTGACCTTCGGTAATTGACAGCATTAAAGCATAACAACTATCCTTTCCTCCACTCCAAGAACAAATTAAATTCATATTTATTTAGGTATTAAATCACAAAAATAAAACCCAGCAACTTTTTTTTCTACATTGGCTGAAAAACATGCTTCCTCTTTATCTTTTGGTGCTTTATATTCTTTAAAAACCTTTTCTCCAATTTCAAAGGCTATCGGTTTTTCGAAAATTGGACCATCAAAAACGAAGGTATGAAATTCACCATTTTCACCACAAGGATCAACGTTCTCTGGTAAATCATTTAAAAAATCCCTATCCAACACTCTTCCAACAAATTCTTTTCCTAATAATTCAGATTTTACACAAACAACTATCGTTTTAAAACCTAAATCTATAAATTCATGAACCACATCGATGGTTGCTCTTTTCCAAAGAGGAAAAACAGCCTTTAAGCCAACTTCTTTTAATTTATTTTCTCTGTATGTACGTAAGTCCTCTAAAAAAATATCTCCAAAAATACTATGTGTAACTTTCTCTTTTTTAATATGAGTCAGTTGCGCTTTCATAATAGTGTCATAATCTTCCATTGAAGGTTGTTCTGGTACTAATATTTCTTTTAAAGGAATACCAAGAGATAAGGCCTGGGCAGAAAGTAACTCATTACGAACACCGTGCATTGAAATTCTCTTATATTTTGAATTTACGGTCGTTATTAACTCACTAATGTCAAATTTTTCTTCTTTTAAAACGTGATATAACGCCAAAGCGCTGTCTTTACCTCCACTCCAATTAAAAATTGCTTTTAGTTTATCCATTTTTTTTCTTTAAAAATTACTAATGCATTCAAAAAAAAAGACCTGCCAGATATAAAAACAGGGCAGGTCTGTATTTAATTGGAATTTCGATTAAAATTTAAAATCCAATCCTATTTTATAATTTCGTCCTTTCGTTGTATAACCAAGCGTTTCAACATAGTCAGCATCAAAAATATTACTTACGTGAGCAAAAACAGAAACTTTGTTTTTAATAATTGAATAACTTCCATATAAATCAACTAAACTATAGGCATCAAATTCCAGCACTTCACCTGAACCCCATTGGTCGTAATATGTTCTTTTTGAAAGATTTTTAAACTGTAACGATAAATACGTGTTTTTTATGCTTGAAGTTTCGATTAGAGCAGTGAATTTATTCTTTGGGATATAATCTATATCTGAACTTTTATACGTGTACGTATACCCCAATCTGAAGTTTACAATTTTAAGGGCATTGATATTTAAATCTGCTTCAACACCTTTCGCATTGATAGTTTCATCTGCATTTTGATACAATACATAATCAGGTAAAATAATCATATTATCAACTTCTCTATAAAAATACACCGTGTTTAATACAAAAGCTTTTGGCATTGTATAAACAAAACCTGCTTCGATTGAAGCATCTTCTTCAGGTTTTAACTCTGGGTTTCCGTATTGAGAAAATAACTGATACGTACTTGGAGCAATAAATGCCGTACTGTATGAAGCGATTGCTCTAAAATTTTCTGAAAAATTATACGATGGATTCACATTGTAAACAAAATGATTACCATATTCGCTGTGAATATTCATACGTGCTCCAGCATTGATATTAAATCCAGATTTTGAATTATAAACTACAGTTGCATAAGGATCTACTGTATTGTATTTTGCCAAGCTTTCATCAATAGTAGCCCAGGGAGTAGCTGTTTGATTCTTAAAGTCTTGGTAATTAACACCTGTAATTAACTCAAATTCAGAATTGAATTTATAACTGTTTACCAGATCAACATTAACACTTTTACCTGTATATTCTGAATGATTGATCTCGTTTGTCCAAGAATTAAAACTTTCCAGCATTCTATCGCTTTCATTGAATGATGCAATTAATTTTAAACTTCCTTTATTGTATTTATAGTTTGAAGTAAGTCCGTAACGAGTTTGTGTATTTACACCATTATTAATATCAGAATCTTGAAAACCTCCTGCATCGTATTCAAAAACATCCCTATCGTAATTACTGAATAAATCTACATTAAATTTTTCAGAAAAATTATAACCCAAACGCACATAAGCATTTGCCGCTTGAAATTTATCACTTCCAAACGCAACATCACTATTTTCATCACTTGCAGCTGAAAGTCCGTTTACATATGAAATATTTCCGTTTGCCAAATAGTTGAATTTATTGAGTTCACCACTTAAAGCAATATTTTGGTTAACTTCATTCACATCCCATTTTGAATCGTCTTGCGTATTATTAGACCCAATTGATGTTTGGTAATTCATAGAAATTGGTTTCTTTTCAGAATCCTTTAATTTAATACTAATCACTCCTGTTGCAGCGCCCGAACCATATAAGGTACTTGCCGCTCCATTCATAACTTCAATAGATTCCACTTGACTTAAAGTAAGCAACCGTAAATCAAACGCACTATTAATTCCTGATGGATCACTTACAGGAACTCCATCAATTAAAACCAATGTTTGGTAACCTCTACCTCCACGAACATAAACACTTTTATTGTTTCCTGCCGCACTGTTATTTCCGTTAATTTGTACACCAGCTAAGTTATCTAAAACATCCGCTACTGTTTTACCTGGCATATTTTCAATATCTTCAGAGGTGATTTGATAGATAATTTTACCTATTTTTTCTTTTTCGGCTTCAAATTTTGTAGCTACAACTACAACTTCTTCTAATTTCTCTGTTTTTTCCGTTTGCTCTTGTGCATTTAAAGAAGTTGACGCTAATAATAAGCATAACGCTCCTAAACCAATTACTTTGTTTTTCATTTTTAATGATTTAATTAATAAAATAAATCAGGTAATTTTTTAAGTACAGATAGTTAACCATACTCAAACCATTTCTCCCGAAAGTTTGAACTATATGATTTTGGCAGGTCTCCTGGCTTGCGTTTTGTAATTTTCCTTCCCATTTAAAATAAACAGTGGATAAAGTATTATTACAATCACCAATTGCTTGGCTAAGCGTACAGTTGCGGGTACAGCATCGGAATTTAACCGATTTCCCTTTTCATTTATGCATATGAATTACACATAAAAACCATAATCAGCCGCAAAAGTAATTAAATAAGACTAACACGTACTAATAAATTTCTAAAATATTACATTTGCCTAAAATTTATCATTTATGAAATTCAATCAATTCAGATATTTAGCAGTTTTTATAGTACCTATAGCGCTATTATCATGTAAAGATGAAGTAAAAAAAACAACAAAAGAGGAAAATATAATTGTTGAAAGTTCTATAAAATATGCAGAAGGGTTTCGTATACAAGAGTTTGATGGCTATAAAAAATTAATTATATCAGCACCTTATCAGAATTCAGAAGAAACATTTGAGTTTATACTTTCACAAAATCCAACAAATACAGATTTAAATACTATTAAAACACCCGTCGAATCAGTTGTTGTAACGAGCACAACTCATATTCCAATGCTTGAATTATTACAGGTTGAAGATAAATTAGTTGGTTACCCAAATACCAAATATATTTCATCTAAAAAAACACGTAATTTAATTGATTCTGACAAAATTCTAGATTTAGGTAACGAAGAAAATATAAATACTGAATTGTTACTAGATTTAAATCCTGATTTAGTCATTGGGTTTTCAATAAACAGTAACAATAAAATGTTTGCGACCATAAAAAAAATGGGAATTCCAATCATACTAAATGGGGCTTGGCTGGAAAAGACACCGCTAGGAAGGGCTGAATGGATAAAAGTTTTTGGCGTTTTATTCAATAAAGAAAAAGAAGCTGATTCAATTTTTAATACCATTGAGAATAACTA
>JADWMI010000140.1 GCA_015767395.1 Bacteroidota bacterium
AATATTCAAATATAATCTTAAATTTAAGGAACTATTTCTGGAAATTATATTGTGTGATTTAATGAAACTTATACAATAAATTTCTTGGCTAATTATATGTTTAATAAAATTTTAAAAAATGAAACATACTACTAAAAAAGAAAATAAAATATCAAGAAGGGGCATCTTACCTATTATAGGTAGTGCTTTACTACTTCCTTTTCTGGGTTTTTCAAAACCAACAACCATTGAGACTGCAATTGATGTTGAAGATGAAGAATATCAAACCTTATTAAAGCCCGATGGCACTGCTGTTAAAGTAAAAGTTAACACTATAAAAAAAGCAAAAGTTATTCAGGAAAACGTTTCGAACAAATCGTTTTTGAACTGGCTGGGCAGAAAACTTTAATTTCATTCACTTCTTTAAAATTATGGAAAACAATAAAAATAAATCAAGAAGGAAATTTCTTGACAAAGGGTTAAAAATTGGCCTAATTACAGCTGTTGGAGGAATTGGTTTAACTAAACTTGCGACTAAATTAACAGCTCAACCTGATCCAGATTCCAGTGAAAAAATGGAATTGATGACTACTGATGGAACTATTATTCAAGTAGACTCAACTGAAGTTATGGAAATGGAACATGCGCCAAAACATGACAATAGTGCTGCAATACGTGAAGGAATGCCTAACCGTAAATTTGTAATGGTTATTGATTTGGCTAAATGTAAAAATGCACTAGCCTGTCAAAGATCTTGTAATAAAAACCATTATATCACTGGTGACAATGCCTGGTTAAAGGTTTACAAAATGCAAGAAACAAAAGAAGCAGCTCCATATTGGATGCCTACTACCTGCCAACATTGTGACCAACCTGCCTGCGTAACAGTTTGCCCGGTTGATGCTACATTTAAACGTAGAGACGGCTTGGTTTTAATAGACAATGAACGTTGTATTGGCTGTCGTTTCTGTATGGCAGCTTGCCCATATTCTACCCGTGTATTTAACTGGAGTGAACCCGATCAAGGTGAAATTACTTTAGCAATGAATATGGAAGAAAATCAAGAACATTATTCTCCAGAACATGCAGGAAAACCAAGTGTTAAGGGAACAGTAGACAAATGTGATTTCTGTCCTCATTCTATAAAAAATGAAGAACTTCCACATTGTGTTACTGCCTGTCCTAATGGTGTATTTTATTTTGGTGATAAATATGAAGATACGGTGACAAATGGTGATGAAACATTAAGATTTAGCGAACTATTAAAAGAAAAATCTGGCTATAGACTTATGGAAGGCTTGGGTACTGAACCAAGCGTTTATTATTTACCTCCTGTTGATAGACTGGTAGATTTTGAGGATGGATTAGATGATTATAATGAATTTCAATCTGTAGAAAAACCTGAATAATTATGAAACGAGCTTTACAAATTTCTATTTATAAGAAAATGATTAATAGCGAACAGCATATGTTACCACAAAAAAATAAAATTTAAGCATATGAAAAATTACGATACATTAATTGACGAATTGGTACCTAGAAAATTTGGTAAAAAAGGTGTTATATGGGTGCTACTTCTTGTTACCATCATTATTTTTGGAGTTATAGCCTATATAGATCAGCTAATTAAAGGTCAGGTTGTTACAAATATGAGAGATTATGCCCTTTGGGGAATATATATTTCAAATTTTGTATTCTTTGTGGCCACAAGTTTTGTTGGTTCGGTTGCGGTAGCAATGTTAAGATTAACACATAAAGAATGGCGAACACCATTAGTAAGAATTGCTGAAATCATTACTTTGGCATCCATTGCTATGGCAGGTATTACAATTATGATTGACATGGCAAGACCAGATCGCTTGTTAAATTTATTTATTCATGGGAGATTGCAATCACCAATAACTTGGGATGTTATTATAATTCCTACAGTATTAGCTGTAAGTTTTTTATTGCTCTACTTTCCTTTAATTCCAGATCTTGCAATACTTAAAACGTATTATAAAAAAACCAATCCTTTTCTCAGTAATATATATGGAAAATTAGCCTTAAACTGGACAGGAAGTAACGCTCAAAAAGCAATTCAACAAAAATCTATTAAAATTGTAGCAATTTTAATAATACCTGTTGGGTTAATTTTACAAACCATAGATGCTTGGTTGTTTTCTACTACTTATAGAATAGGATGGGATAGTACAAATATGGGACCTTACTTTTTAGCTGGGGCATTTGTAGCAGGTGTTGGCGCATTGGTAACTGTTGTATGGGTTATTAGATGGGCTTATAAATTAGAAGATTATATTACAGAGCTTCATTTTGATAAAATTGGTAGATTATTAGTACTGGCATGTTTAGTATATCTATATTTTAATATTAATGAATATATGCTACCTGCCTTCACTGCAAGTAAAGAAGAAGAAGCACATTTACTTGTATTATTTACGGGTCATTTCGCTCCAATATTTTGGTTTGCAACTATTGGTGGCTTAATTATTCCAATTACGGTATTATTATTCAAAAAAGGAAGAAAGCCACTTCCAATGCTCATTATGGGTATATTGGTAGTTTTAGGTTCTTGGTGGAAAAGATATATTATTGTAACCCCTACTTTATTACACCCTTTTTTACCTATTCAAGGTGTGCCTGAATCTTGGCATCATTATTTTCCGAGTATACATGAATGGTTAATTACTGCCGCAACCTTAGCAATGGCTTTCTTAATCATTACATTGTTAGTTCGCTATTTACCTGTAATTCCTATTCAACGAACTATAGATGAGCAAGCATTATTAAAAACTGATAAAACTACTGAATCATGAAAAATAAATCTATAATCAATAACATTTTTCTTGTATTTCTAAGTGTACTCCTTGGTACTTCTACGCTAGCCCAAACTGCAAAAAAGAATAGTACTAGATTAAAAATTGAATACGTTAAAATAACAAATGGTGAAGTGGTTTTTAATGCCAAAGCATCATCCAGAGTTAAACGAAAAAACATTAACCTCTCAAACATTTCTTTAACCTTTTTTAATGAAGTTAATGACGAAAGCTTAATTCTTGGCACCATAACTACAGATTCAAACGGTCAAGGGAAGCTCACTTTAGACAATATAAATTCTATACAACCAGATTCAACTAACGTTTACACTATAAAAGTAGCTTTTAAAGGAAATGATTCTTTTAAGAAAGCATCTAAAAGTATAAGTTTTAGAAATGCCAATATTAACGCAAAATTAATTACAAAAGACAGTGTTAATTATATTACCGCTACACTAAAAGATGTAAGTTCAGATAGCTTAATTAGTAATACACCGTTAACCATTCAACTTCAACGACTGTTTAGACCTTTATTTATTGGTGAAGAATTTAACGTAACCGATGAAGATGGCACCATTCTTGTTTCTATTGAAGAAGGACTACCTGGTGTAAATGGGAACTTAACTTTTGAAGTTATTCTAAGTGAAAGTGATGAATATGGAACTGTAAAAGCAATTGTTAATGCTCCAATTGGAAAACCTATAGTTGATGAATCAACATTTGACCAAAGAACGATGTGGTCACCTAGAAATAAAACACCGTTATTTTTACTCATATTTCCGAATATATTAATTTTTGGAATATGGGGATTAATTATTTATTTATTCATAAATTTATTCAGAATTTCAAAAAATTAAAATTAAAAACATGAAAACATTCAAAATCTTAACGATTATCGGAGTTATGTCATTTGCACTATACTCTTTCACTTCTTTAGTACAAGAAGAATGGGTTGTACCTGCTAAATATGAAACAATGAAAAACCCTATTGATGCAAAAACTGATGCCAATATAGGGAAATCTCTATACAACAAACATTGCAAGTCTTGCCACGGTTCAGAAGGTTATGGTGATGGTCCGAAAGCGGAGGAAGTTGAAGGTGATTTGGGAGATTTTTCTTCTGAAGATTTCCAAGCTCAAAGCGATGGTGCATTATTTTACAAGACTACCATTGGTAGAGATGATATGCCAGAATTTACAAAAAAACTACCAGATGATGAAGACAGATGGTTAATTGTAAACTATATGAGAACGTTAGCTGAATAATTAGTGCTAAATAAAATAAAAAAAACCGAGCAATTGCTCGGTTTTTTTTATTTCTATAAATTAATAACAATAAATTAATTATCATAATTACCCCCGTCATTTGAGTATCTATAAGTGTTTGTCCAATTATTATTTTTCTTACGTAACTTTTGTTACTAAATAGAATCAAACTGTATTAACATTATATGATATTTATCAGTTCAATGAGATAACTCCGTCCGTAACTTTACTATAATACCTTCTTTTACAGAAAAATAGATTATTAAAGTTAAAAAATAAAACGGATAATTATGGAGTCTAAAAAATCTAATGAAAAAGGATCTAACAGGAGAAAATTTATAAAATTTGGACTAATGTCTAGCTTAACTGCTGTAGCAAGTGCTTCCATTATTTCAAACATAGTTAGCAAAGATGACACCATAAATAACTCAGGTGAAAAAATTAGATTATTAACACCTGAAGGGAAAATTGTTGAAGTGGATGCCACAAACATAAATAAATACCCTCAAGCACATGTAACTCCATCTGAATCTAGAAAAGGAATCCCAAATAGAAAATTTGTAATGGTCATTGATCTAGCAAAATGTAAAAATGCTAGAAAATGTGTTGAGAAGTGTCAAAAAGCTCATGACTTAGATTATAACGAAGAGTTTTTAAAAGTTCAGCTAATTCGAGATAATCCTGAAGCTGAACCTTATTGGTTTCCAAAACCTTGTTTTCATTGTGATAGCCCACCTTGCGTAACCGTATGTCCTACTGGGGCTACTTTTAAACGAGATGACGGAATTGTTTTAGTTGATAATGAGCGTTGCATAGGGTGTAAATTCTGCGTAACTAGTTGCCCTTATTCCGCTCGTATTTTCAACTGGGGCCATAAAGAAAAATTTGATTCAGCAATTGCTTACTCTCCAGAAACCAGTGTTCCTGCATCAGAAGGAACCATTATGAAATGTGATTTTTGCCCTGATCTACTGAGGCAAGGTGAATTACCGCATTGTGCGAAAGCTTGTCCGATGGGCGTTATTTATTTCGGTGATAAAAATGAAGATATTGTAACAAATGGTGAGGAAACCGTTCAATTTTCAAAATTAATTAATGAAAGAGCTGGGTATAGATATCTAGAACATTTAGGCACTAAACCAAATGTATATTATTTACCGGCAGTTAACAGGCAATTTCCTTTGGAAAGAGGGTTTAATGTAGATGAAGATATCATAGAACGTTATAAAGATGTTCCTTATGTTCAAGAATTAAAAAAACAAGGCAAAATTTAATCTAAAACTAATATTTATGGATCTCATTAAAAGAAAGAGAGAATTAGCTAAAGAATTTTCGCCAACGCTTGAAAAAACTAGTTTAATGTCCAAACTTATGATGGTTGTATTAGTTGCAATTATTTTAGTAGGAATATATGCTTTTTATCTACAATTTATGAATGGGCATAAAATTACCGGAATGAGAGATAATGTAGTTTGGGGAATATATATCATCAATTTCATTTTTTTTGTCGGAATAAGCTACTCCGGAGCTTTTATTACAGGTGTTTTACACTTTTTCAATGGAACTTGGAAACATTCCATTGCTAGAATTATTAAGATTATAACTGTGTTATCATTAATAGTTGGGCCAATTTTTATTTTATTATGTATTGGAAGATTAGATAGGTTGCATTACCTATTTATTTATCCACGAATCCAATCTCCAATTACCTGGGATATTATTGCAATTATGACAGATCTTGTTGGGTGTTTTATTTATTTGTATTTAACCTTCATTCCTGATTTTGCAATTTTAAGAGATCATGATGATTTAAAAGTTCCAAACTGGCAAAAAAGAATATATAAGTTTTTAGCAATTGGATATCAAGATACTCCTTCACAAAGTGAAAAACTACATAAAATAATCAAAATTATGTCAATTATGATTATTGCCATGGCAATCGTAGCCTATACAGTTTTAGCATGGATTTTCAGTTTAACCCTTCAACCAGGCTGGAATAGTACAATTTTTGCGCCCTATTTTATAATTGCAGGTTTGTATTCAGGTGTTGGTGTTATTATAATTTCAATGTACTTAATTAGAAAAGCTTATAAGCTAGAAAAGTATATTCGGAAAATTCATTTTATTGGTGCTGGAATTGTATTGCTAGTCATTTCCCTATTATTTGGTTATTTTACTTTCAGTGAATACTTTGCTAAATGGTTCAGCCACAAAACAAACGACGTTGAATTATTGAACAAGCTATTCAGTAGATATTTTTGGGAATTTATTTTTGCTAATTATTTTGGAATATTAGTTCCAATAGTTATTCTATTCTTTAAAAAATTGAGAACCATAAAATCAATCACTTTCGCAGCAGTTATTG
>JADWMI010000030.1:0-5153 GCA_015767395.1 Bacteroidota bacterium
ACTACTCCGATTATTTTATTAAACAAGCCAGTGACTTACAGTTAATTGAAGCTGTTTTACTTTGTTATGAGAATTTCAAAGCCATTAAAAAAGGTAGTACCATAAAAGAGGACTAAGAAAAAATTGACATAAAAAAAAGCGACCAATCGGTCGCTTTTTTTATGCTTGTTGATATTATTGATTTCCTAAAATAATAGGCATTCCAGTTTTACCACTTCCAATAACTATTACTTTGCTATTAGGAGAATTAGATAATTGTAAAGTTGCTTCAATACCCTTATCTCTAAGAATCATGTCATTTAATGACGCACTTAAAATTTTATTAGCATCTGCTTTTCCTTGCGCTTCAATAATTACTTTTTGAGCTTCTTTAGCAGCTGTAACCAATCTAAATTCATATTCTAAAGATTCTTGCTCTTGCTTTAATTTGCGCTCAATAGCCTCCTTAATAGTTGGAGGCAATGTTACATCACGCACCAATACATCGTTTAATTGAATGAATTCATCGTCTAAAATTAATTTAGTCTCTTCAAAAATTTCATTTTGAATCACATCCCTTTTACTAGAATACAATTGTTCTGGTGTATAACGCCCAACAACACTTCTTGCAGCCGAACGCAATGCTGGCTTAATAATTCTTTCTAAATAATTCTCCCCAATTTGTTGGTGCAATTTTCCTAAATCTGCCGGTTTAGGTAAATACCAAGTCGAAGTTTCTAATAAAATATCCAATCCGTTTGAAGAAAGTACTTTCATTTTTTCATACAATTCTTGTTGACGCACTTCATAAACTATTACGGTATTCCATGGTGCAACAATATGAAAACCCTCTCCTAATGGTGGTTGATCTGTAACTACACCTCCATCAAATCGTTTCCACAGAACTCCTGCTTCACCCGCATCAATTGTAACTGTTGATTTTGATAAAAATATAATTAATACAATACCTCCTAAAATTAGTGGCATTAAAGTTTTTGGTAATTGTAACTGTCCGCTATTACTCATCTTTATTTAATTTTTAAATTTTATCAAAAATACGAAATAGAATTCATTAAAAAGGTGCTTTCAACCAATTTAATACACTGTCATTTATCCCAAGTATCTAAAACGGTGAAAAAAAATTAATGAATAATATTTCACTATTAATTTAAATTTTACCGAAATATTTGCGTGTAAACCATTCAACAGAAAGTAAAAATATAATGAATCCTAAGATCCATTTCCAATCAATTAAAGGTGTTTTTATTATTGAAGACTTTTGAACGCTTTTATAGCGTTCATCTTTTTTTAGTGATTCAACTAAGTTAGTTTCTTGATTGGCATAATAAATTTCTCCATTTGTTTTTGAAGCCAACTTTTTTAAATCTTTATTATTGGACTGCGTAAATTGCTGTTCCACTTCAAAAGCTAAAATTTTAAAATTACCCGAAATACTTTCTTTTTCATTTGTGACACCTACGGAATAATCATATTCACCAGCTGGGATATTTGATAATTCGACAATAAATTGATTATTAACCAATGCAAATGGAATTTTATTCAAATAATTTGTTTCTTTATTACTAACAGTTAACCAAATTTGAACCCTTGTATCGCTATTTAAATTTTCATCTAAATAATTGGCCGAAACTTCAATGGTTTCATTTGAATAATAAAGCGGTTTTATTGATACGTTTAATCGTTGAGTCTTAAAATTTGAAGATAAATACTGCATCAAATTCGATACAAATCCATCAAATAATTCAAAAGTTTTGTTTTCACTAAAACTATTCATTCTCCATCTCCATAAATTTTCCCCAAACAGTACAGCTCCTCTTTGATTGTTATTTTCAAAAGTCGCTAATAAAGGATCCTCAGTTTCAATGTTACCAATTTTTTGAAACAACAAAGGTTGATAAGGTATTGAAAAACGCACAGCACCAAATCTATCTTCTAGTGGTGCAAACGATGAAAAACCAATATCCAACCCCATAAAACTTGTATAATTAGGATTGAAAATTGGATTGTAATTTTCAGATACTGAAATTGCTTTCTTTGAAAAATTATTTTGTGCAATATTTAAAAAATTCCAATCTGTACTCAATCCAGAAATGATAAAGTAATTTAATTTTTCTTTTTGAATATCTTGAAATACAACCTTAAACTTTTGATTTGGTTGATACAATATAATTAACTGGTAATCAGATATTATACCCTTGTAATTGTTTATATTTAAAATCGAAACAGAACGCTGCTTATTACTTTCAATAGCCTTTTTCAACATACCCAAATCGGGATGAATAATTGAAGTTAAAAGTAGTATTTCAGACTTTTCTTCAATAACATTTACACTGAAATTTTTGCTGTTATTAATGGTGTTTTCTTCATTTTCTAGGCTTTCAATTTTAACGACATAATATTGAATTCCCTTATTTTCTGCCGATAGAAAAAACGATTCAGTTTTAACATTGTCTGTTTTTGAAAAGCTCAATTGTTTTGAAAATAACCTACGCCCTTTATAATAAACGCTCAATTTTTTTGTGACTGATTTATTTCCATCGTAGTTCACAAAAACCTCTACTGGAAATTTATTATTTATAAATGTATTTTTATTTACATTCAATTGGTTTATATAAAGGTCTTCAACAGCCGTAGTATCACCAACTATGAAGGCATAAATTGGACTTTCATAATTAGAAAACGCAATGGAATTACCCACTGTTTGATTTCCATCAGTTAAAAACACAACAGGATTACCGCCCTTTTTATAAATTTTTGAAAAGGAATTTAAAGACTCAAATAAATTGGTATGATTTTCATTAAAGGCTAATGAATCTAATGGTTTTACATTTTTCCCAAAACTGTAATAGTCAATATTAAATTTAGCGTTTAAATCCTTGTCTGTTGTGATTCTTTCAACCAATGTTTTTAAAACTTCACCCTGTGAATTGTGCTTTATAGACGAAGAATTATCTACAGCAACTACCAAATTAGGTTTGACTATTTCTATTATTTCTTTTTGAACAGTAGGATTTATGAGCAGTATAAAAATGGAAAATAGGCTTAAGAAACGAAAAAAAGAAAGCCAATAATTCAATTGGCCTCTTTCTTTTTTTCTAAAAATGTATTGAAAAACAGCTAGAAACAATGCAACAAAAACAGCTAGAAGTATAAGAAGTAAATTGGCTGTTTCCATTTTTATGTATTGATACTGCTTTTTATAATGAAGTTAAAAATTTTAAAGCTTGAACTAAAATTATGTTAACATCCCTCCATCAACACTCAATGTTTGACCAGTAATATAAGCACTCATATCAGAAGCCAAGAACACACAGGCATTTGCAACATCTTCAGCCGTTCCACCACGTTTTAACGGAATTGCATCTCTCCAACCTTGGACTACATCTTCATTTAATTTACTTGTCATTTCAGTTTCAATAAATCCAGGTGCAATCGTATTACAACGAATATTTCTTGATCCTAATTCTAAGGCTACAGATTTTGTAAACCCTAAAATTCCCGCTTTAGAGGCAGCATAATTGGTTTGACCTGCATTTCCTTTTAAACCAACCACAGAACTCATATTAATAATTGAACCTGCACGTTGCTTCATCATTGGTCTAATCACTGCTTTTGTTAAATTGAAAACTGATTTTAAATTAACTTCAATTACAGTATCAAAATCTTCTTCGGAAATACGCATTAATAAATTATCTTTCGTAATCCCTGCATTGTTAATTAGAATATCAATGGTTCCAAATTCTTTTAAAACATCAGCAGCCAATTGTTGAGCAGCATCAAATTTTGCAGCATTTGACTGATATCCTTTTGCTTTAACACCAAATGATTCTAATTCCTTTTCTAATTCTTGAGCCGCTTCTACTGATGAATTAAAAGTAAACGCAACATTAGCACCTTGTTTAGCAAAAGTTGTTGCAATTCCTTTACCTATTCCTCTAGTTGCTCCAGTAATTAAAGCAGTCTTATTTTCTAAAAGTTTCATATATTATTATGTTAGATTCTAATTTTATATTTTAATAAATCAAAGATACACAATTGTATAAAAAAAGCCTCCAAAAAGGAAGCTTTTCAATATAATTACAGTTTTATTAACCTAAAATTTCTGCTACTTTAGCACCAATTTTGGCAGGAGAATCCACTACATGAATTCCATTTTCTCCTAATATTTTCATTTTTGCTTGAGCCGTATCATCAGTACCACCAACAATAGCACCTGCATGTCCCATAGTTCTTCCTTTTGGCGCTGTTTGCCCAGCTATAAAACCTACAACAGGTTTTCTATTACCATCAGCTTTTACCCAGCGTGCAGCTTCTGCTTCTAATTGACCTCCAATTTCACCAATCATTACGATACATTCTGTTTCATCGTCATTCATCAATAACTCAACAGCCTCTTTAGTGGTCGTTCCTATAATGGGGTCACCACCAATACCTATTGCTGTTGTAATTCCATAACCTTGTTTAACAACCTGGTCTGCGGCCTCATAAGTTAAAGTTCCTGATTTAGATACAATTCCAACATTTCCTTTTCTAAAGATAAATCCTGGCATAATACCAACTTTTGCTTCTTCAGGTGTTATTACACCTGGACAATTTGGTCCAACCAATCTACAATCTTTGTTGTCAATATAAGCTTTCACTTTAACCATATCAGCTACTGGAATGCCTTCTGTAATACAAATAATTACTTTAATTCCTGCAGCAGCAGCTTCCATAATTGCATCTGCAGCAAATGCTGGTGGAACAAAAATAATAGAAGTATCAGCATCAACTTTATCAACAGCATCTTGTACTGTATTAAAAACGGGTCTGTCCAAGTGCATTTGCCCTCCCTTACCTGGAGTAACACCACCAACTACATTTGTGCCGTATTCAATCATTTGAGTGGCGTGAAAAGTCCCCTCTCCTCCAGTAAAACCTTGTACAATTATATTAGAATCTTTATTAACTAAAACGCTCATTTAAATATATTTTTTTATTGAATAGTTTGTTTTATACAAATGTAATTTTTTAAATTCTTTGTATATAAAAATTTATGCTTTATTTTGATATTTTAATAATTGCTTTATTTCAGCCATTTCTTTCAATTTTTTACGGGATTCTTCAATAGGCGTTCCAAAATAAGTTTTACCTCCTTTTACAGATTTAGTAAC
>JADWMI010000030.1:5253-8343 GCA_015767395.1 Bacteroidota bacterium
TACACTACCGCTGGACAATAATTTATCATAACCTTCAGGTCGTTTTTTATAATAAAAAGCATCTGCTCCAATACTGCTTCCTGCATGAATGGTTACATTGTTTCCAATGGAACAATTGTCATAAATTATTACATTTGGGTGAATGATACAATTATCACCAATTGTAACATGACTACCAACAAATACATTCGGTTGAATTACCGTGTTCTGACCAATTTTTGCAGTGTTAGAAACACTTTTAGAAGCCGATTGAAACGCGTTAAAATACTTTGATAATTTATTGAAATCTGAAAATGGATCATCGGAGATTAACAGTCCTTTACCTTCTGGACAGTCCACTTTTTTATTAATTAAGACAATGGATGCATTTGAATTCAAAGCTTTATCATAATACTTTGGATGATCAACAAAAACAACATCTCCTTTTTCAACAACATGTATTTCATTAAATCCAGTTACAGGAAAATTATCAGGACCAACAAAAGTAGTACCAATAATTTCTGCAATTTCTTTTAAACTATAAATGCGTGGCAGTTTCATAAATAGCGCTTTTTTATTCCTTAACTCTTTCTAAATAAGCGCCTTTAGCTGTATCTACTTTTATTTTATCTCCTTCATTTATAAACAATGGAACATTTACAGATGCACCTGTTTCAACAGTTGCAGGCTTTGTTGCGTTTGTTGCTGTATTTCCTTTTACTCCTGGCTCAGTATGTGTAATTTCTAGAATAACACTCATTGGCATATCTACAGAAAGCGGCATACTATCTTCAGTATTAAATATAATGGTTACAATTTCGCCTTCCTTTAACAGACCTGGCGCATCTAAATTTTCTTTTTCCAATGAAATTTGATTGTAATCATCTGTATTCATAAAGTGAAACGTGTTCCCTTCAGGATATAAAAATTGATATTTTCTAGTTTCAACTCTTATGTCTTCAATTTTTCTACCAGCAGGAAAAGTGTTGTCTAATACTTTTCCAGAAGTTAGACTTTTTAATTTTGTTCTAACAAAAGCTGGCCCTTTCCCAGGCTTCACATGTAAAAATTCTATAACTTTAAAAATATCATTATTATGTCTTAAACATAAACCATTTCTAATATCTGATGTTGTTGCCATTCTATTACTTTATAATTATAATTATCAAGAAGTTAACTATTAACTACCTGTATATCCTTTCATAATTCCACGTTGAGAATTTTTGATAAAAAGAATTATTTGATCTCTTTCTTTGGTCGCTTCCATATCAGCTTCAATTTTTTCTGAAGCCTGTGATGTATTGTAATTTTTTTGATATAAGATTCTATAAATATTTTGAATCTCTCTAATTTTCTCAGTCGTAAATCCTCTTCTTCTTAATCCTATAGAATTAATACCCACATAAGACAATGGTTCTTTACCTGCTTTTGTAAATGGTGGAACATCTTTTCTTACCAATGAACCTCCTGAAACCAATGCATGTTGACCGATATGTATAAATTGATGTACTGCTACCAGTCCACTTAAAATAGCAAAATCTCCAACGGTAACGTGTCCTGCAATCACTGAACCATTCGCTAAAATACAATTATTTCCAATGATGCAATCGTGGGCAATATGTGAGGTTGCCATAATTAAACAATTGTCACCTATTTCAGTTTTACCTAAAGCTTTGGTACCTCTATTTACGGTTACACATTCTCTAATTGTAGTATTATCACCTATAATTACTAGTGAATCTTCGCCGTCAAATTTTAAATCTTGTGGAATCGCTGAAATTACAGCTCCTGGGAATATTCTACAGTTTTTACCTATTCTGGCACCTTCCATAATAGTAACATTAGAACCTATCCAGGTTCCTGATCCTATTGTTACATTGTTATGAATTGTTGTGAACGGTTCTACGACTACATTGGTTGCAATTTTTGAACCTGGATGTATATATGCTAAAGGTTGATTCATTATTCTTGAGGTTTTCTAGCTATTTGTGCCATTAATTCTGCTTCAACAACTAATTTTCCGTTTGCATAACCATAAGATTGCATATGGCAAATTCCACGACGTATAGGTGTTATTAATTCAGCTTTAAAAATTAAAGTATCTCCTGGCAACACTTTTTGCTTGAATTTTACTTTATCCATTTTCATGAAGTATGTCAAATAATTTTCAGGATCTGGAACTGTACTTAATACTAAAACGCCACCACATTGCGCCATTGCTTCTACTTGAAGTACTCCTGGCATAACCGGTGCGTCTGGAAAATGCCCTTGAAAAAACGATTCGTTCATGGTTACATTTTTCATTCCAACCACATGCTTATCGGAAAGCTCTAAAATTCTGTCAATTAGTAAAAATGGAGGTCTGTGCGGAAGGACATTCATAATTTGATGAATATCCATTAAAGGCGGTAAATTTAAATCAAATTTGGGAACATAATTTCTTTTTTCAAACTTGATGATTTTTTGTAATTTCTTAGCAAATAAAGTATTCACTAAATGCCCAGGTTTATTGGCTATTATTTTTCCCTTAATTCTTGTTCCTGCAAGGGCTAAATCTCCAATAACATCTAACAATTTATGACGTGCAGCTTCATTTGCCCAACGCAAGGTTAAATTGTCTAATATCCCATTTGGTTTAACGGTTAAATTTTCTTTATTAAAAGCTTTTTTAAGCTTCTCCATTGTTTCCTGAGATATTTCTTTATCTACATAAACGATGGCATTGTTTAAATCGCCTCCTTTAATTAAATTATTATCCATTAACATTTCTAACTCATGTAAAAAGCTAAATGTTCTTGCGTCAGAAATTTCATTTTTAAAATCAGACAAAGAGTTCAGTGTCGCATTTTGCGTACCTAAAACCTTTGTACCAAAATCAACCATGGCTGTTATTTGGTATTCATCAGCAGGCATTAATATAATTTCACTACCTGTAACTTCGTCTTTGTAAGAAATAATTTCTTTTACAATGTATTCTTCTCTTTCAGCATCCTGTTCTTGAATTCCTGCCTTTTCAATTGCTTCAACAAAGTGTTTGGATGAACCATCCATAATAGGAGGTTCTGCAGCATTTATTTCAATAATAATATTATCTATATCTAAAGCAACTAC
>JADWMI010000030.1:8443-12603 GCA_015767395.1 Bacteroidota bacterium
AAAGTTGCTCTATCTATAGTGGTAGCAGCTCCAATATCAACATTGTCCTCAATAATAACATTTCCAATTTGTGGGATTTTACTAAAAACGCCTTCTTCGTTTGGAGCAAAACCAAATCCATCAGCGCCAATAACAGCCCCAGCATTAATTACACAATTTTCACCAATTAGTGTATCTGACATAATTTTACTACCGGCAAAAACAATTGTATTATCTCCAATTTTAACATTTTCATCAATGAAAACATTGGGATAAATTTTTACATTATTTCCAATTTTTACATTGTTACTTATATAAGCAAATGCGCCTAAATAAATATCTTCACCAATGGTAGCGTTTTCTGCTATAAACGACGGTGTCTCAATTCCGGATTTATTTAACTTCGCTTGGTTGTAAAATTCCAATAATTTAGAAAATGCCTTATAAGCATCCGGAACTTTTATTAATGTAGTTTCAATTTCACTCTCAGGAATAAAATCATTATTTACAATTGCTATAGATGCATTTGTGGTGTAAATATATGGAGTGTATTTTGGATTGGATAAAAAAGTTAACGACCCTTTTTCTCCTTCTTCAATTTTAGAAAGTTTGTGTACTTCAGTATTTTCATCACCAACAACTACACCTTCTAAAATTTCTGCTATTTGAATTGCTTTAAATTTCATTGCTCACAAAAGTAAAAAAAAACTTCAATTTTACCTATTCTTTGGATAACACATGTAATATTTAAAAACCGGACTGGATAAAGTCTGAATATTTAAGTGATCAGATGCCTCTGTAATATCCTTCAATTCACCATTTTTATATAAAATTTTGATATTGTTTTTCGTGGAATCATAGGCCTGATTGCTAATTTCACCGTTAAAAACTACATAATCAAGTTCATCATCAGAATAGTTCAATTCCTTTTTTGTTTTTTCCTTCACATTGCTTAATTGTTCTTCTGAAAAAGGCTTATTCTGAAGAATTACTTTTGGTAATTTTCTATTGATTAAACTTTCTGCTAAATTTGACAACAGTACATCTTCATTAGAAATCCATTCTTTAATGGCCAACAACACATCATAATCATCTAATTTCGAGAATGTCTTTAAGGCCTCCATATTGAAATTTGCGTCATAATCTTGATGTTTTAAAAAATAGCTAAAAGCTTTACTTGCTGGTAATTCTTTTCCTAACAAAACCAATTCTTTAGCTCTTTTCAATACTTTTTCAAGTACTTTCTCGGCAACTACACCCGTTTTATGTAAATACACTTGCCAATACATCAATCGACGCGCAACTATGAATTTTTCAACTGAATATATCCCTTTTTCTTCAACAACCAATTCGTCATTTTTCACATTCAACATAACAAGCAATCGTTCAGAATTGATATTTCCTTCAGAAACACCTGAATAAAAACTATCACGTTTTAAATAATCAAGCCTATCCATATCTAACTGACTTGAAATAAGTTGATACAAAAATCTCCTATGATAATTACCTTTAAAAATGGTAATTGCCAAAGATAATTGTCCGTTAAACTCTTCATTTAACGCTTCCATAAACTTCAATGAAATACTTTCGTGATCAACACCTGTAACAATACTATGTTCAAGTGCATGCGAAAATGGACCGTGCCCAATATCATGCAATAAAATGGCTACATACAACGCATTTGCTTCTTCATCAGATATAACGACACCTTTAAACTTCAATACAGTGATGGCTTTTTGCATTAAATGCATCCCTCCTATAGCGTGATGAAATCTAGTATGATGAGCACCTGGATATACTAAATATGATAGACCCATTTGTGAAATCCTCCTTAATCGTTGAAAATAAGGATGTTCAATCAAATCATAAATTAATGCATTGGGAATAGTAATAAAACCGTAAATTGGGTCGTTAAGTATTTTAAGTTTGTTCAAATCAATTAATTTTCACAAAAGTACAATAAAGATAAGAATATGGGTGATATAAACATTTTATGGGTTGATGATGAAATTGATCTTTTAAAACCGCACATTATTTTTTTAGAAAAAAAAGGATATAAAGTTGCAACATGTACCAATGGTGCCGATGCAATTGACATGTGTGATACTACTAATTACGACATTGTTTTTTTAGATGAAAACATGCCAGGCTTAAGTGGTTTGGAAACATTGACAGAAATTAAAGGCAAACAATCCAACCTTCCTATTGTAATGATTACAAAAAGCGAGGAAGAATACATTATGGAGGATGCTATTGGTAATAAAATTGCCGATTACTTGATAAAGCCCGTAAATCCGAATCAAATATTACTTAGTTTAAAAAAGAATTTAGATCATTCGCGCTTAATTTCAGAGAAAACAACGCATAACTACCAACAAGAATTTAGAAAAATAGCAATGGATTTAGCCATGGTAAATTCATATGAAGAGTGGGTAGATATTTATAAAAAACTAGTACACTGGGAGCTAGAACTAGAAGATATTAGTGATACTGGAATGGTTGAAATATTGGAAAGTCAAAAACAAGAAGCCAATTCATTGTTTTTTAAATTCATTAAAAAAAATTATTCAGATTGGGTAAATGACGATGAAGATGCACCTGTAATGTCTAATACCTTATTTCAAAAATTAATTCTTCCTGAAGTATCAAGTACCAATGGCACCTTATTAGTAGTCATTGATAATTTACGTTACGATCAATTCAATGTAATTGAAAAAACCATTTCTAAATATTATAAAAAGCAAGAGGAAACTGCTTATTGTAGTATTTTACCAACTGCAACCCAGTATGCTAGAAATTCCATATTTTCTGGATTAATGCCTTCTGAAATGGCACAAAAACATCCAAATTTTTGGAAAGATGATACCGATGAAGATGGTAAGAATTTGTATGAAGAAGATTTTTTAAAAGCACAATTACAGCGACTTCATAAAAACATCAAGTTTAGCTATCATAAAATCACCAATCTTAGAAGCGGAAAACAATTGGCTGATAACTTTAATACGGTTAAGGATAATGATTTAACTGTAATTGTATACAATTTTGTTGATATGCTTTCCCATTCAAAAACAGAAATGGAAGTAATTAAGGAGTTAGCCAGTGATGACAAGGCTTACAGGTCTTTATCCAATAGTTGGTTTATGAATTCTCCATTGCTAGAAATGATTCAAAAAGCGCAGGATTTAGGTTTGAAATTAATTATTACTACAGATCATGGTACCATCAATGCTAAAGTACCTTCAAAAGTAATTGGCGATAAAAATATCAGTTCTAATTTAAGGTATAAAACTGGAAGAAGTTTAACCTATGAGAATAAAGAAGTATATGCGGTAAAAGATCCAAGAGAAATAAAATTACCTTCTCTTCACATGAGTAGTTCGTTTATTTTCGCAAAAGAAGATTACTTTTTTGCGTATCCTAATAATTTCAACCATTTTGTTAAATATTATAAAAACACCTATCAACATGGTGGTATTTCTTTAGAGGAAATGATAATTCCTTGTGCTATATTTGCACCAAAATAAGTTTTAGCTAATTGCTATTGGCCTTTAGCTTTTAGTTTTGAATTAAAATGATTGAAGCATCTATGAAACAAAATTATTCCTTAGAAGGTATTTCTGAAATTGCGAAAGAGGTAATAGCAAATGCGAAACATAAAATTATACTGTTTTATGGAGAAATGGGCGTTGGTAAAACCACCTTAATAAAAGAAATCGTAAAACAACTAGGCGTTTTAGACAATGTAAGTTCTCCTACATTTTCATTGGTAAATGAATATCACACAACAAACAATGATAAAGTTTTTCATTTTGATTTTTACAGAATCGACCATGAAGAAGAGGCTTTAGATATGGGAATTGAAGAATATTTTTACAGTAATTCTTGGTGCTTGGTTGAATGGCCAAACAAAGTTGAAAATTTATTACCTTTAAAATCTGTAACAATAACCATTACAGCAAATGACAATCAACTAAGGACTATTGAACTAAAAAATAATGGGTAAACAAATTACTTCACCATTTAGCCTGCAAGAGTTAATTCCTCAAGAAGAAACTTTAGAAATTTCCAAAGAAAAAGGAGCACTTGTAATTGGTATTCCAAAGGAAACCCATTATCAAGAAAAACGTGTTTGTTTAACGCCTGATGCCGTGGCTGCCTTAACAGCTCAGGGAAATGAATTT
>JADWMI010000030.1:12703-15686 GCA_015767395.1 Bacteroidota bacterium
GCCTTTGATTATATTAGAGATGAACATGGTGTTTATTCAGTTGTTAAAGCATTGAGTGAAATAGCTGGGATTGCATCCATATTAATTGCTGCTGAAATTATGAGTTCTGCAAATCATGGTAATGGTTTGTTAATGGGTAATATTAGCGGTGTTCCACCAACTGATGTTGTTATTTTGGGAGCTGGAACTGTTGGTGAATTTGCTGCCCGATCTGCTATTGGCTTGGGTGCTCGCGTTAAAGTTTTTGACAATTCATTAACCAAATTAAGAAGTTTACAACAACGTTTAGGGCAACCTATTTATACATCAACCATTCAGCCAAAAACATTGCAAAAAGCATTAATGCGCTGCGATATTGCTATTGGAGCCATTAGAGGGCAATCTAGGTCTCCAATTGTTGTTTCGGAAAGCATGGTTGAAAACATGAAAGACGGCGCTGTAATTGTTGATGTGAGCATTGACAGAGGTGGTTGCTTTGAAACTTCAGAATTAACAACACATAAAATTCCAACAATTCAGAAGCATGGTGTTATTCATTATTGCGTACCGAATATACCTTCGCGATATTCCAGAACCGCCTCAGTTTCAATAAGTAACATTTTTACACCTTATTTATTGAATATTTCTGAAGAAGGCGGATTTGAAAATGCTGCGCGTTTTGACAAAAGTTTGCAAAAAGGAATGTACTTTTACCACGGAATTTTAACCAACAGAACTGTAGCCGATTGGTTTAACTTACCCTTTAGAGATATTAATTTATTGTTTTTATAACATATGACTTTTAAACAACGTTTACCTTATTTTTTAGGCGGATTAACCATAGGAATTATATTTGTAGTTTTTATTTTCGGTAAAAAAAATACCACTTTTGATTACGGTCCTAACGCGCGTATTTTAAAAAACTTAAGGATAAAAGAACGTGTCTTTTCGAAAGAAGTAATGTCAGATATGTCTTTTAAGAATATAGATACAGCTGACATTTCTGCCATTTTAAAAAACGGAAATGTTGATATAGGAAATAAAATAAAATTGGATTCTTGTTTGTATCAATACAACATCAAAGGGAAAAACAAATTAAACAACATTGTTTTAACGGTAAAAAACTGTGATTCAACCGTATATATTGAAAAAATTATTATTGAATAGTGTTTTTTGAATAATATGCTTCTTTAATTTTTTGACTGTTTTTTATAGATATTTGTAACCAATCCAAATACTTCTCTTCTTTTTCCTGATCTGTTAATTGCCAATTTATTTCAGATTTTTTAAGTCGCTCGTTCATATTTTGCAACACAATAGCAGCAGCCACCGAAATATTCAAGCTTTCAGTAAAACCTACCATTGGTATTTTTAAAAAACCATCTGCTTTGTCTAACACATCATTTGATAAACCCGTCCCTTCCACTCCAAAAAAGAAAGCCGATTTTTGAGAAATGTCAAAATCCTCTAACAAACATGATTCATTGTGTGGTGTAGTCGCAATAATTTTATATCCTTTACTTTTTAAATCTCTTATACAATCTAGTGTATTGTTTGTGTGACGTTGATTATACAAGGTGAAATCCAGCCATTTCTGGGCTCCTTTTGCCACCTGATTTGAAGCATAAAACTGATAGTTACTTTCAATAACATGTAGGTCTTGAATTCCAAAAATATCACAACTTCTAACAACAGCACTAGAATTGTGTGGTTGAAATATATCTTCAATGGCTACCGTAAAATGGCGCGTTCTTTCATTCAAAACTTTTCGAAATAAATTTTTTCTGTTTTCAGTTAAAAATTGTTCCAAATATGCTGTAAATTTATGATCAACCATAAAGTGTTCTTTTTTTCAAAGATAAATTATTTATCAATGGAATATCAACGTTGTGAAATTGATTTTTCACAACATTGAAAATTATAATTTTTAAAAACATGAAAAACATTGTTGTACTTACAGGAGCTGGCATGAGTGCTGAAAGCGGTATTAAAACCTTTAGAGATGCAGATGGCTTATGGGAAGGCCATGATGTTATGAAAGTCGCTTCACCAATGGGTTGGGTACAAAACAAACGCTTGGTTTTAGATTTTTACAATAAGCGACGCGCACAATTAATGAGTGTGCAACCCAATAAAGGTCATTTAGAGTTAGTGAAGCTGGAATCAAAATACAATGTGCAAATTATCACACAAAATGTTGATGATTTACACGAACGTGCGGGAAGTAAAAGTGTGTTGCATTTACACGGTGAATTATTAAAAGTACGAAGTACAACAAATCTAAATTTAGTTTATGATTGGACAACTGATTTAAATATGGGTGATATTTGTGAAGAAAACGCACAATTAAGGCCACATATTGTATGGTTTGGAGAAGATGTCCCTTTACTTGACCAAGCAATTGAGACTACCTTAAAAGCGGATGTGTTGATTATTATTGGAACCTCTATGCAAGTATATCCTGCGGCTAATTTAATTAACTATACAAAGCAAAATATTCCTATTTATTTTATTGACCCAAAACCTTCGATTTCAAGACATAATTATTCAAATTTAAAGGTCGTTGCTGAAAATGCCTCAACTGGTGTTGCTAAAGTTGTTACTGAATTAATAAACCAATGGCATTGAACAATTCTCCTTTTGAAATTTCGCTGCCTTTTTCAATCAATTCAAACAGTTCTACATTTCTTTCTTTTGAATATTTTTTTACTGCTTTAAAATATTCAATACTATCATCCAATGGATTATTTTGAAACCAATTAAAGTCTTCAGCATTCAAAAAACTTTTATTTTTATCATTTAATTTAATATAAATTCTAATAATTTCTTTTGAATTACATTTAAATAAATTGATATGTTGATCTGAAATATGTTCTAAATAGGCAACCTTATTCAATACCCCTTCCCAAACCAAATCACTGAAAATATTCAATTCTTCTTCAGCTACTTTTGGCTTTTCCAATTTAATAGTTTCCCATTCTTTTACATCAATTTGCTGCGTTGC
>JADWMI010000494.1 GCA_015767395.1 Bacteroidota bacterium
CATTAATTACCATGGTTTCATCTTGTAAAAGTGAATCCAAAATTGAAGAAGAAAAAACACCAGGTATTATTGTCGAAAATATGGATACTTCAGTGCGTCCGAACGATGATTTTTTTAGATATGTAAATGGTACTTGGTTTGATACTACCGAAATACCAGCTGATAGAACTTCTTGGGGAGGGTTTAATGAATTAAGAAAAAAAACAGACGCTGATGTTTTATCAATTCTAAATGAAGCAATTACTCAAGATGATTTCCCGATGTTAAAAGATGCTCAAGGAAATTTAACCTTAGAATCTGATCAAAAAAAGGCTGTAAACTTTTATGAGTCTATTATGGATACCGTTGCAAGAGATGCTCAAGGCATTGCTCCGGTTGAACCATTTTTAGCGAAAATTGATGAAATAAAAGATGTTTCAGGTCTTGAAATTTTATTAATTGAGATGGCTCCCTATGGAGGTGCAGGATTTTTTGATTTTGCAGTTTTTAATGATTTAAAAGATAGTAAAATGAATGCAGGTTATGTTGCGCCTGCAGGATTAGGTTTATCTCGTGATTACTATGTAGATCAAGATGAAGATACGAAAGAAAAACGTGTTAAGTATATTGCGCACATTGCAAGAATGTTACAGTTTTTTGGAGATACTGAGGAGCAGGCAATTGCAAATGCTGATAAAATATTTCAATTTGAGTACAGTTTAGCTGAACCTCGTTTTACAAAGGAAGAATCAAGAGATACCAGGAAATTATACAATCCTAAGACAATAGAAGAGTTAGGAGAATTAACACCATCAATTAACTGGGATGCTTATTTTAAAGGTTTAGGCATCAATGATTTGGAAAGAGCTATAGTTATGCAACCAAAATATATGGAAGCTGTTGAAACTATATTAAATTCAAGTTCAATTAATGATGTTAAATTGTATTTGCGCTGGACAGCTATAGATAGAGCTGCTGGTAAATTAAATAGAGAAATTGAAAAGGCAAATTGGGAATTTTATAGTAAAGATTTACGTGGAGCAAAACAACAGCGCCCTAGAGATGAAAGAGCTTTAGCTTCATTAAATGGAAATATAGGAGAGGCTTTAGGAAAACTATATGTTGATGCTAAATTTCCCCCAGAAGCAAAAGCTAAGGCAGAAGAAATGATTTCAAATGTAATGTTAGGTTTTGAAAAAAGAATCAATGCATTGGAGTGGATGAGCCCCGAAACTAAGGTGAAGGCTATTGAAAAATTAAACAAAATGACCATTAAAATTGCCTACCCTGATGAGTGGAAAGATTATGCCGCTTTGGAGGTTAAAGGTTTAAAAGATGGAGGATCTTATTTTCAAAATTCAATTAATATTTCAAAATGGAATTTTAATAAAGATATTGAGAAATTAGGTAAAGAAGTTGATAGGTCTGAGTGGGGAATGGCGCCACAAATTGTGAACGCATATTTTAATCCGGTAAATAACGAAATAGTTTTTCCAGCAGCTATATTACAGCCGCCATTTTATAATTATACAGCTGATGAAGCAGTTAATTATGGAGGTATTGGAGCCGTAATTGGACATGAGATTTCGCACTGTTTTGATGATTCTGGAGCAAGATTTGATGCTGATGGAAACTTAAAAAACTGGTGGACAGATGAAGATGCAGAACAATTTGCAGTCTTGGGAAAGAAATTAGTGGATCAATATAGTGCTGTTCTTGCCATAGAGGATGTAAACCTAAATGGTGAATTTACTTTAGGAGAAAATATTGGAGATTTAGGAGGTATTAACGCAGCTTATGACGGTTTACAAATCTTTTATGAAAAGAATGGAAGACCCGAAGATATTGATGGTTTTACAGCTGAACAACGTTTTTATATGTCTTGGGGGACTATTTGGAGAACTAAAATTAGAGATGAAGCTTTAAAAAATCAAATTAAAACAGATCCACATGCGCCAGGTCTATATAGAGCATATATGCCACTTCAAAATGTAGATGCTTTTTATACCGCATTTAATATAGTTGAAGGGGATAATATGTATTTAGCACCAGAAGATAGAGTTAAGATTTGGTAGTGAATATTGACTATTAAAATATAAAAAAGGAGCTTTTAAAGCTCCTTTTTTATTAAATCAGCGTTGTAAAATCCACCTTTATTTTCTTTTCTATTTTTAGAAAATTGTGTAATTAGATAAGCAGTAGTAATTAAGTTTCTCAATTCACATAAATCTGTTGAAAGCTCAGAATGATCATATAACCGTTTGTTGTCTTCATATAAAACCC
>JADWMI010000495.1 GCA_015767395.1 Bacteroidota bacterium
GTCTAAAATGGTAATTTCAAAATCCATTGAGAAATAATTAATTATTAACTAAAAAGAAAAAGGCGATAGGTTAAACCCTATCGCCTTTTTTTGTTTAGGGTCTTAAGTTTGTCAACTCGATATCAAAATAAAATGTGTTAATTCGAGGGGTGTACGATTAAAAATAAAAGATTATATTAGTTTAATGGTATGCTAAACGATAAGTTTCATTATCGAAACGCTTTACCGAACTTTTGGAAGGTATGGTACGAGACCCGATTGGTTTAAACGGATTTTCTATAAACGTATGGTGTTCATACCTTGGAAGATAAATACAATAGAGGGAGCTGTCCACAATTGGACAGCTCCCTCTATTGTATAACCAATTTGTATCGTTATAAAAATTTCTGTTTCCTTTCCTTTTTATGCAGTTTTCAGCAGAGATTCTTTAACCGATCTAACGTCGGCTTTCATTAAAACCATATGTATTTTATGTTCAATAAACCCTTCGATATCACATACTTTCTCCGCAATGGTTTCTGCACCTATTAATTTTTTATATATTCTTTCATGCCTTTTCTCAAAAATAAATAAACAGGTTTCCATACCCATTTTTTCACCAATTGAAAGAGAGCGTTTTATTAAATTCATTATTACCCGAATATTACAACGGTAATTTCTTTCTGTTGCTATTCTCCAAGAACAGCCCAGTTTTTTACCATTTTTTCTTAATTTGTCGGTCTCTCTTTTGAAATACTCATCGGTATGCAATCCGTTTTCTCCGTCAATTGTTACAGAATTGGTTGCAATGATCTTACCATTGGATTCTGCAATGAGGACGACCGTCTCTTCAATTTCGTTAAGATGTGGATACAGGTTAAGTGTTCCATTCTCTTTAGGTAAGATAAGTCCACTTTCTACAAAAGTGTCATGCGTAAGAGAATAAATTTCTGGTAAACGAGTTAAATCTGATAACTCCTTAAAATTTAGATTTTTTTTCATGGGGATATGATTTAAAGATTAAACAAAAATTATTTTTCAGCAAAATGGTTTATGCTGAATTTTACCATTTATTATGTTTTTCACGTATTTTATTAGCCAAATATAACCATTTATTTTAAATAATAACGTAAATGACTGATATTTATTACGTTGAGTAAATATTTAGACTTGAAAGCCACCTCGTAATTCTGATGCAAGAGTTTACATAGCATACTGTTATAACTAAAATATCAGTTGTTATCCTTCACAAATAGTGAGAACCAAAAGTGATTAATTGTAATAATTTAGTCATGTCTCCACTGCGGGGTTGATTGGAAAGTTTGGAAAACAGAGGGGTTTTCAAAACACTTTTAAAAGTTAAAACTTATTTTATGCGTAATCGCACCATAAAGAGACATAATAAATCGCTCTAGTTGTATCATATTGAAGTAAATGAGAAGTTTATGTGTGGTTTTGTGAGAAGTTTTCGGGCATAATTTCCTTATTGCTATTCGGTATTGATTGTTTTAAACTAACATATTAATGCTATCCTTTTTTTGCAGTAGTTTTTGCTAGCTTTTTTTTAACGGCTCCTACAGCAGCTACCATTAAAACCATATGCATTTTATGTTCAATAAATCCTTCAATATCACATACTTTCTCTGCAATCGTCTCCGCACCTATTAGTTTTTTATATATTCTTTCGTGTCTTTTCTCAAAAATAAATAAACAAGTTTCCATACCCATTTTTTCACCCACTAACAGCGAGTATTTTATTAAATTCATTATTATTCGAATATCCCTACGATGTGCCTTGTCTGTCGCTATTCTCCAAGATGAGCCCAGGTTTTTATGAGTTTTTCTATACTCATCTGTCTCACTTTTAAAATACACATCGGTATGCAATCCTTTTTCTCCGTCAATGGTAGCAGAATTGGTTGCAATTATCTTACCATTAAATTCTGCAATTATAACGGCTGTCTCTTTAATTTTATTAAGATGAGGGTAGAGGTTAAGCATACCATTCTTTTTAGGGAGGATAAGTCCGCTTTCTACAAAAGTATCATGCGTAAGAGCATAGATTTCTGGTAATCGAGTTAAATCAGATAACTCTTTAATAATGAGATTATCTTTCATTGTATTATTAATTATATTTTGTAACACTAACTGTACGAGCAACATAGAGAATTACTTATATACTTTGTTCTTCGCTCGTACTACTTACAGAAAAATTAATATATAAATTTGGAGTTTTTCACTTAGAGTTTGCTTTAGACATACAAACAATAATTTACT
>JADWMI010000496.1:0-1159 GCA_015767395.1 Bacteroidota bacterium
CCTTTTGATAAGGAAATAGACAAACAAAGTGTGGCTATTGTTCAAAATGGAGAAGAAATTGCTTCAGAAAAAACAGGTAGAACAGGATCTTTACCTCATATAGGCAGTGCTTGGTATCGTAATAAATTTACGGTTCCACAATATGAAAATGGGAAAAAAGTAATATTGCTTTTTGAAGGGGCAATGAGTGAGCCAGAAGTTTTTTTAAATGGTACAAAAATGGGCGAATGGGCTTATGGCTACAGCTATTTTTATTTTGATATAACTGAATTTATGACAGAAGGTGTAAACACCTTGGCAGTGAAGCTTACCAATAAAGAATTTGCGTCTCGTTGGTATCCTGGTGCAGGTTTGTATCGTAAAGTAAGTGTAATAGTAAAAAACAAAGAAAGTATAGATCAGTGGGGTACCTTTATAACAACACCATTTATTAGTAATGAAGAAGCACAGGTAAATATTAAAACAAAAGCTTCAGGAGAACAAATAGCATTGGTAACTACTATTTTTGATGCCAATGGAAATGAATTAGTAAGCAATAAAACTGCTGAGCAATTTGGGACTGAATTTGAGCAAAACTTGAAGGTGAAGAGTCCAAATTTATGGAGTCCTGAGAACCCATATTTGTACAAAGCGGTTACTCAATTATTTGTTAAAAATGAGTTGAAAGATGAGGTTACTACCCGTTTTGGGATCAGAGAAATTAACTATGATGCTAAAACAGGATTTAGTTTAAATGGAGAAATAACAAAGTTTAAAGGGGTTTGTTTGCATCACGATCTAGGACCTCTTGGAGCAGCCGTAAATAAAGCTGCCTTGCGCCGTCAATTAACTATTTTAAAAGATATGGGGTGTAACGCCATTAGAAGTTCTCACAATATGCCATCATTTGAACAATTGGAATTGTGTGATGAAATGGGCTTTCTATTTTTAGCTGAAAGCTTCGATGAATGGGCTATTCCAAAGGTTGAAAATGGTTACAATCGTTTTTTTGAAGACTATGCAGAAAGAGACATTGTAAACTTAGTGCAAGCAACAAGAAACCATCCGAGTATTGTGATGTGGAGTTCTGGAAATGAAGTACCCGACCAATGGGGAGCAGCAGGTGTAAAACGCGCTAAATGGTTACAGGATATTTTTCATAGAGAAGACCCAACCCGAC
>JADWMI010000496.1:1259-2255 GCA_015767395.1 Bacteroidota bacterium
TTCATCGTACGATTTAGAATATTGCAGCTGGTCTAATGTACCCGACGATGATTTTGTTTTGCAAGATGACAAGCCGTGGGTGATTGGTGAATTTGTATGGACTGGATTTGATTATTTAGGCGAACCAACCCCTTATGATGAAATGTGGCCTTCACGGAGTTCATATTTTGGAATTAATGACTTGGCAGGATTGCCAAAAGATCGTTTTTATTTGTATCGAAGTCGTTGGAATACAAAAGAGGAAACATTACATATTTTACCACATTGGAATTGGGAAGGAAGAGAAGGCGAAGTTACACCGGTTTTTGTATACACCAACTATGACAGTGCTGAGATTTTTGTGAATGGAAAAAGCATGGGGATTCAAAAAAAGAACAACTCAACACCACAAAACAGGTATCGATTAATGTGGATGGATGTAAAATACGAACCGGGAACTTTAAAAGTTGTTGCATTTGATAAAGAAGGAAAAGCTGTTGCAGAAAAGACAATTAAAACAGCAGGAAGACCTTTTCAATTGGTATTGAGTCCAGATAAGAAAACAATAAAATCTGATGGAAAAGATTTATCATATGTTGAAGTTTCAGTAGTTGATAAAAATGGAATTTCGTGTCCAACTGCTACAAATCAACTAAAGTTTAGCGTAAAAGGTGAAGGTGTCTTTAGAGCAGCGTGTAATGGCGACGCCACTTCATTAGAACAATTTCATTTACCTACAATGAAGTTGTTTAGCGGTAAATTGGTGGTATTGGTACAATCAACAATTGAAGTTGGAGAGATTGAATTATCCGTAACAGGAAAAGGTCTTAAAAAAGGAATACTCAAATTAAATTCAACGGATTAATAATTCATATTATTTCTAATAATTATTGACGACATCCTATCTTAATGAATTCTTTTTATTTTTAAGACCTAAGCTTATAATAAAATGATGGTAGTAAACTAGTTGAAAACCTACCTCAAGTATTTTTATGAGATACCGATTGAAAGTTGCAC
>JADWMI010000497.1 GCA_015767395.1 Bacteroidota bacterium
GATATTGTTTAAGGTTTAATTTTGTATAGAATACTAAAAACTATTCTTATGAAAACATTGATAAAATATTCGTTGATATCCATTATTTGTGTTGGATTATTAAATCCATTATTAGCTCAACAATCTGAAAAACTATTCCAACAAGCCATGATGATGGAAGAAGGAGAGGGGGATTTAGATAAAGCTATTGAAATCTATTATAAGCTTGTAAATGACGTATCAGTTGGACGCTCTATTAGGGCAGAGTCATTGATGCAAGTGGGAATTTGTTATGAAAAGTTAGGTAAAAAAAATGCTTTAAATGCCTATCAGAAACTCGTCACAGAATATGGTGATCAAGAAGAGATTGTTGCCTTAGCTAGAAAAAAGATACAATCACTTAAAAGCGCCTCAAATACAAAGTTAAGCACAGGATTGATTTCGGAAAGATTAGGGAAAAATATTAGTGGTGAAATGGGGCTTAATAATTTCTCACCTGACGGGAGGTATTATTTATATACTAATAGAGAAATTAATATAGGTGAACTCATGATATGTGATTTGCAAACTGGAAAAAAAGATTCTCTTACCACTGGCAATGTAATGAAATATGGAATTGACAGTTCACAGCCTTGGGGTGCAAAATGGTCTCCTAATGGAAAAAAAATAGCCTATAATTGGGGATTCTGGGGGCACTTTCAAAAAGATAAAAAAATTCGAGAAATTCGTCTGATTGATAAAAACGGTGACAATAAACAAGTAATTCTATCTGGGCTTGAGGGTGAAGTCCCTGGTGTAGAAGGTTTTACTAAAGACGGTAAAAATTTGATTGGAACACTATTTATTCAGGAAAATGGTCAAAAAATACAGCAACTGGTTTTAATCTCAATTGCCAATAAGAATTTTAAGGTACTAAAAAACTTTGGAAACGGGTATGCCAGTAATTTTAGTTATTCACCTGATGGGAAATACTTACTGTATGATAAATTACAATTGAAATCAAAAAATAAAGACATATTTGTAATGTCTATGACTAATATGAAAGAAACGCAGATTACCAAAAATAATACTAGCAATTGGGAACCTACATGGGATCCAAAAGGAAATCAGATAGCGTTTCTTTCAGATAGAGTAGGTTCCAAAGGGCTATATAAAATTGCTTTTAAAAATGGAATACCTACAGGAAAACCAGAAAACATAAAAAATAATTTAGGTGACAATCCAAGTATGATGGGCATATCTATAGACGGATCTGTTTATTACCAAGTTGAAAATAGGAGAAATGATGTATTCACAATTGGATTAGATGAAAAATTTAATAATGATGTTCACATGGTAACACAAATTACAAACCCCGCTTTAAAAGCAGGTGGACGCTTGGCTAAATATTCTAAAGACGGACGTTATATTAGTTATATGGGTAATCCTAATATTAGTAATCTAATAAAGGAAGTGGAAGAGGCTGATTTTAATCTTGGTGCAAAATATTACATCAATATCTATGATACTAAAACAAAAAACAGCAAACTACTGAATCTGGATCTCTATACCAATCATCACGTATTTAAATATATGTATCATGTCCCTAGTTGGTCTTATCTTGAAAACAAACTTTTGGTTCATGGAATGATAAAAGACAATTACGAAGGTGGATTTTTTACGGTTGATGTGCTCACTGAAAAAGTAACACCAGTTTTAACGGTACCTGACTGTAAACAAGGAACAGATTATAAAGTATTTGGTAACAGTATGGTCTTTTCTAAAACCGATAAAGATAAAATATTTTACTCCACACCTGACTGGAAAGACCTAATGGAATACAATATGGTTACAAAAGAAGAAAAATCGATAGTACATATTGAAGAAGGATTCTGGTTTAATGGATTCATGGATGATGCAGAAACCCAATGTATAGCCCTAAACCGCTTTGGACAATTTATTGCAGACGTCAATACCAAAAAAGTAGTTAAGGTTGCCGAGAAAGAAATAGGATGGACAATAGGAAGTTCAAAAGATAAAAAGTATATTTATTATGGGCAATACCCCAACAAATTGACACGAGTTCGAGTAGATGGTAGTGAGCCAAATCAAGAAATTATATTTGATGAATATTTTCCAGATGCTACTTCTTACAATATGATGGTGCTAGATTTACACCCTAACAAGAATGAAATTCTATTAAGTGTAGGAACAAGTAGCGGAACAGAAATTTATAAATTGACAAATGTATTTGATTAAACATTAATTTATTTAGACTATTTGAAAAATG
>JADWMI010000498.1 GCA_015767395.1 Bacteroidota bacterium
GTTGGCGTTTATAAAAAACTAAGAGAAAGCGAACTCTTAGTTGATTTAGGAGACCAAATGAAGGGAGTCCCATTGTTATTAGATGGTGCTATAAAAATTGTTAGAGAAGATAAAAAAGGGGAAGAAATATTATTGTATTTTTTAGAAAAAGGGGATACTTGTGCAAGCTCATTTGCAAGTGCCATTTCTAATGGAAAGTGCGGTATTAGAGCCATTGCCGAAAAAGAAAGTGAAATTATTTTCCTACCAAAAGAAAAACTAGATGAATGGTTGGTAAAGTACAAATCTTGGAGAAATTTTGTAATTGATAGTTACAATATCCGACTGAATGAAATGATGGAAACTATTGATACATTGGCTTTCATGAGGATGGATGAGCGTTTGTATAAGTATTTAACAGACAAGGCTCAAATTATGCGCGAGACCTCGTTAAACACAACACATCAAGATATTGCTTATGATATGCACACATCTCGGGTAGTGATTTCAAGATTGCTAAAACAATTAGAAAACGAAGGGAAAATAAAACTGCATAGAAATAAAATTGAAATTTTGGAATTTTAACGTTATCGCAGATATTACAGAACAGCGTAATTAATATAATAGCCACATAAATCTAACTAATTAATTATAAGTTATGGAATTTATAACACAACCTTGGGCTTGGTATGTTGCCGGGCCGGTAATTGCATTTATCATGTTTTTACTCTATTATTTTGGAGAAAAATTTGGAGTTTCGTCCAATTTAGAAACTTTTTGTTCTATTGGAGGTGCTGGAAAATTTATTGATTATTTTAAAATAGACTGGAAGCAAAACATTTGGAACTTAATTTTTGTTGCAGGTGCTATTGCGGGTGGTTTTATAGCTTCCCAATGGCTTTCACCAAGTGATGTTGTTGCCTTAAATCCGCAAACGGTAAAAGATTTGTCTGATATTGGAATTCACAATGCTGGTGCAACTTATTTACCAGATGAAATATTTAGTATTGAAACGATGCTAACTGTCAAAGGGTTTTTGATTTTGTTAATTGCAGGTCTCATGGTTGGTTTTGGAGCACGATGGGCTGGTGGTTGTACTTCGGGACACGCCATTGTTGGACTAAGTAATTTAGAAATTCCTTCGTTAATTTCTGTTATTGGATTTTTTATAGGTGGTTTGGTTATGACTTGGTTTATTTTACCCTTAATATTTTAAATAGAGACTTTATGAAATACATAAAATTTTTTTTAGTAGGTATTCTCTTTGGAATTGTAATGAGTAAAGCCGAAATAATTTCATGGTATAGAATCTATGAGATGTTCAAATTTCAATCGTTTCACATGTATGGAATTATTGGTTCAGCTGTAATGATTGGAATGGTAAGTATGTTATTGTTCAAAAAAAAGGTTGTAAAAACCTTTGAAGGAAAAGAAATTCATGTTGCGCCAAAAAAGGAGGGATTGTATAGAAATTTGCTTGGTGGTATTTTATTTGGATTGGGTTGGGCCTTAGCAGGCGCTTGTCCAGGGCCAATGTTTGTACTGGTTGGTAAAGGAGTAGTTTCAATTTTAATTGTCATTTTTGGAGCTACATTAGGGGCGTTTTTGTATGGTAGATTTAAAGATAAATTACCACACTAAAAAGTTTTAAAAGAAACCAGTAGGTGACTTTTTTTAAATATAATGTAGATACATGAAAATACATGAAATTGTCACCAATAATTTTTCTGAGATTTTCGAACCTGAAATTCTGAAGGAATTATGTGATTACGGTATTTTAAAAAAAGCAGAACCCGATCAAATTATATTAGAAATTAGAAATGAAATCAATTTCATTCCTATACTTATTTCAGGAGTTGCCAAGGTGATGCGACGTGACGGAAAAGGGAATGGCATTTTTTTACACTATTTATCTAACAAGCAAAGTAGCGCGGTTGCAATCACATATAGCTTAGAGGCTAAAAAAAGTGAAATTAGAATTAAGTCTGAAAGTAACCTAACTTACATAGCCGTACCTGCTAAAACTGTAAATTCGTGGTTTTTAAAATATGATTCTTGGCGTGCTTTTTTTTTAAAAATGAATCAAAGTCAAACTTCATTTCTTTTAGAAAAAATAAACGATATTGCTTTTGAAAATTTGGAGTTTAGAGTCATGAAATATTTAGAAAATACAAGGTTGGTTCATAATAACAATGCAATCAATAGAAAACATTTTGATATTGCCCGTGATCTCAAAGTTTCACGCGAAGCAGTTTCAAGAATGTTAAA
>JADWMI010000499.1 GCA_015767395.1 Bacteroidota bacterium
TCTGGGACGATTATAAAAGCATAAATTCTGCCATTAAAGACGAGAAGAATAGGTTTCTTAATCTCGAAAATAAAATTAATAACCAAATCATTGTTATTGATGGTGTAATTGATGAATTAGATAGCCTTAAAAATTCAGAAGTTTACGATCTTTTTTATTTGAGACACTTACCATTCTGGAAAAAATCTATAAAAAAGAGTACATCTAATACTACAGAAAAAGTTGGCGTGGAGTCAATATCGGAAAATTTATCGAGTACTATTAGCTACGTTAAATCACTTGGAAACACCATATATCTCTTCCTGACGACATTAATATTAATGATTTTAGGTCTCTTTTTAATAAAAAATAGTTTCCTGAAATACCCATTGGCAGATCCTAATAAAAATTTACTAAAAGCTAAAGAAATTATAGTAAACAAAACAACATGGGGTATGCTATTTCTGACCCTCGTATTATTGCGACTGTTTTTCCCGAATACACCAAAATTATTTTATGACGTATTGGTGCTATTTATGCTTGTTTGTGCAACCGCTTTGGTAAGGCCTTACCTGCATATGAAATTTAAAAATATTCCCTATTTTTTTATTTTAATATTATTTTTGGATTTAGCCAAAACCTATATTTGGCTTAGTTCTTTCGAGTATAGGCTTTATCTTCTTTTTGAGGCTTCTTTGATCTTGGGGATTTTAATGTATTTCACCTATTCTTTTAGAAAGACGAGAGATTTAAAATCTGCTGATTCAATTTTGATTCGTGTTATTCCATTTGTATATATTCTTGTTATTGCTTCATTAATATCCAATATTTTAGGTTATACGAATCTTACAGACTTTATAATAAAACTATGTATTCAAGGCGGTGATTTAACTTTAATTTTTTATGCCATTTTTTTAATGCTAAACACCATATTACTGGGCTTTATACATTACCATTTTAATACCAGCTCAAAGGATTTTAATATTGATCAAAAAATAGTTATAAACCTAAAATTACAACGATATATAAAAGTATTTACTTTACTATTATGGCTATTCTATTTCCTTAATCTATTTGATATATATCGCCCTTTAACAGAGATAATATTAGACATCTTTTCAGAGCCCTATAAAGTAGGAGACATTACTTTTACACTGGGCATGATTTTTATGTTTGTTACAATCTTGACCGTTTCTTATCTTATTACGAGTATTATTTCCTTTTTATTAGATGGAAATGAGTTGAAAATATTTTTTATAAATCTACCTAAAGGCATCCCTGCTGCTATTTCTTTGGTCATTCGATATTTTATATTGGCCTTTGGCTTTGTATTAGCCCTTTCGGTTCTTGGAATAGATTTGAGTAAATTCAACGTTTTAGCGGGAGCTTTAGGTCTTGGTATTGGGTTTGGATTGCAAACAATAGTATCCAATTTTATTTCTGGAATTATCCTGATTTTTGAAAGACCAATATTGACTGGAGATGTCGTAGAAGTTAATAATTTAATAGGTACGGTAAGTAAAATTGGAGTCCGTGCTTCGCGTATAAGCACCTATGAGGGAGCAGAAGTCGTAGTACCCAACAATAATTTAATTTCAAAAGATTTAATTAACTGGACGCTATCTGACAACATTAAGAGGGTGGAGATTTTGATAGGTGTGGCATACGATTCTGACCCCAGCGACGTTTTAAAAGTTCTTGAAAAAGTGGCCAATGAAAATGAAAAGGTTCTAAAAAATCCACCATCAGTAGCATTATTCGACAAGTTTGGAGACAGTACTTTAGAATTCAGATTGCTTTTTTGGGTATATTTTCAAAATGGGTTACAAGTCAAAAGCGATGTTTCAATAGCTATTCATAAAAAATTTAAGGAATTAGGCATAAAAATACCCTTCCCACAGCGTGAAATTCATGTATCACAAGAAGAAGATTTATCAATAAAACCATTCGACAAATAATTAGAAAATTAATTGCTTTATGAATCAAGAAATAAAAAAATTAAGTTTTAAACAAAAATACTTTAGCTATTACTTTCTATTTAGGTTTGTAGGGTCTCTTATAATTTTCAATGGCATTGGGGTCATAGGGATTGGTATTTATTCTCTTTTCAAAACGTGGTTTCAGGTCTTTACTATTGGTATTGAAACAGAAGAGCATGTTGGAGCGAATATCTTCAAATCCATGGATATTATTCTAATTGGAATTGTGTTTTTTATCTTTGGAAATAGTTTAAAATCTTTAATTAAAAAACGGCGTGTAGATAT
>JADWMI010000141.1 GCA_015767395.1 Bacteroidota bacterium
GCAGACAAATTCAGGAAAAATATTGCTCCCAACAAACATTTAATGGAAGAGGGTAATATCGTAGTTTATCAAGATGTTAGGGGGCGATGGATGAGCGAAGGCACCTATGATAATATGCGTGCTTATATTCCAAATAAAATAGATAGCACCCAAATTGATGAAAGTTCAGATACGTATGACACCATTGATTGGCTCATAAAAAACGTTGAAAACAACAACGGAAATGTAGGTACTTGGGGGATTTCGTATCCTGGATTTTACAGTACATATTCAGCCATTGACGCACATCCAGCGCTTAAGGCTGCCTCGCCACAAGCTTGTATTGGTGATTTTTATTTTGATGATTTTCATCACAATGGTGCCTTTTTATTGAGTTATTTTAGAATTACTGGTTTATTTGGAACTCCAAAAGATGCACCCTCCGATACTGCCTGGTATAAACTAGCCGACATTAAAGCTAAAGACCAATATCAATTTTTCTTAGATGCAGGACCTCTGAGTAATTTAAATAAATACTACCAATATGAAAAATTGGACAATCCTGTTCTACAAGATAATAACAAAGTAGATGATTTCTTTTGGGAAGAAATAAAAGAACATCCAAATTACGATGAAGTTTGGCAGAGCAAAGGAATTATTCAGCACTTAAAAAAAATAAAACCACATGTTGCAACTATGGTTGTTGGCGGTGAATTTGATGCAGAAGATTTATACGGACCGTTAGAAACCTATAAAACCATAGAAAAATACAACAAAGATAATTACAACACATTGGTTTTTGGACCTTGGAGTCACGGACAATGGGCGAGCTCTAACGCTAAAAATGCTGTTGGGAATTATTATTTTGGAGACAGCATTTCTATAAAATTTCAAGAAAAAATTGAAACGAAGTTTTTTAATCATTTCTTAAAAGGAACAGGAGATAAAAACTCTGGTTTACCCGAAGCTTATGTATTCGATTCAGGTAAAAAAGAATGGAATAGTTATGATACCTGGCCACCCAAAAACGCCGTAAAAAAATCAATGTATTTATCTAATAATCAAAAACTCACCATTTCCGAAGAAAAAGAAACCGGCATTAAATTTATTAGTGATTTAAAAAAACCTGTTCCTTATTCAGAGGATATTAAAATGGTTTTTACCCCAAGAAAATATATGACTGATGATCAGCGTTTTGCTGCCAGAAGAAGTGATGTATTGGTTTTTGAAACCGAAGTTTTAAATGAAGGTTTCACATTGGCTGGTGATATTTTAGCAAAATTACAGGTTGCGACAACCGGAACTGATTCAGACTGGATTGTTAAAATTATAGATGTTCACCCTGCTGATTATGAAGAAAACAACAAAGACATTCAAAATCATTTAAAAATGAGCAACTATCATTTAATGGTTAGAAGCGAAGTAATGCGTGGTAAATTTAGAAATAGTTTTTCTAATCCTGAACCATTTATTCCAAACAAAAAAACTGCTGTAAATATTAAACTACAAGATGTGCACCATACTTTTCAAAAAGGACATAAATTACAAATTCAAGTGCAAAGCACCTGGTTTCCTTTGATTGATTTAAATCCTCAAACATATGTAGACAATATTTTTAAAGCATCAGAAGATGATTTTAAAAATCAAACCCATACTGTATTTACTTCATCGAGTATAGAATTTTCAGTGTTAAATTAAAATTTAAAGTTATGAGATTTTCACAGATTTTAGTATTCTTTTTATTTATTGCAATATATTCTTGTAAAACAAATAATCATGAAACAATCGCTTCAAATACAAATAATGATACTCCTTTACAATTTGAAGTTGAAACGATTGTTGATAATTTAGAAAACCCTTGGAGTTTTACTTTCCTACCCGATGGTTCCATGTTAATTAATGAGCTGAAGGGAGAATTGATTCACTTTAAAAATAAAGTAAAAACAACAATAAATAATCTTCCAGAAATTGTAGCGAAAGGACAAGGCGGCTTAATGGATATTGAATTAGACCCAGACTATTCAAATAACGGTTGGATTTATTTTTCATTGGCTTCAAATTTAGAGAAGGACGGAAATGGTGCTAACACCACAATAATGAGAGCTAAATTGGTTGACAATTCATTGGTTGAAACAGCCATTTTATACAAAGCAACACCAAATACCAACGGTGGAAATCACTTTGGGTCAAGAATTGAATTTGATAAAAAGGGATATTTATATTTTTCAATTGGTGATCGGTTTCAACGTGATATAAACCCACAAGACCTTACCAAAGATGGTGGGAAAATTTACAGAATTAATCCTGATGGTTCTATCCCAAAAGACAATCCGTTTTACAATACCAGTGGCGCTAAAAAAGCTATTTATTCTTATGGACATAGAAACCCTCAGGGAATGGCATTGCATCCAGAAACTGGAAAAATATGGACGCATGAGCACGGCCCACAGGGTGGTGATGAAATAAATATTATTAAAGCAGGAATCAATTATGGTTGGCCAAAAGCCTCCTTTGGAATAAACTACGATGGAACTTCATTTACCGATGCAACATCTTTACCAAATATGGAAAATCCAATTCATTATTGGACACCCTCGATAGCTCCATGTGGAATGACCTTTGTAACTAGTGATAAATACCCTCAATGGAAAGGGAATTTATTAGTTGGATCTCTAAAATTTCAATATTTAAATAGATGTGTTTTAGATGGTGATAAAGTTATTTCTGAAGAAAAATTATTAGAAGATACTGGAAGAGTTAGATGTGTGCGTCAAGGACCAGATGGTTATATTTACGTAAGTGTTCAAAATAAAGGAATTCTAAAATTAGTACCAACTCACTAAAAAATAAGAACCAGAACCGTTGATTGAGAATCTTTGGTTCTGGTTCAAAACTAAAACTACTAACTAAAGTTTTACTTTGTTGAAACTAATTTTGGTTTTTCTCCAAGTCGTGAATTATTTTCAACCCTTTTAATTATACTACAAATGTAAAGGCTATTTCTTCTTCAAACCCTGACTTTTATCATGGTTTGATAAATTTTATCAAATAAATGCTGTTTTTAAATTATCAGCATTGTAATTATGGAGAATAATAAAACAAAAATCACTATAGATGACTTCCAAAAAACATGAGCTTTTCTTAATCCCATAAAATAAAAAGAGATTCCAATAACCTTAAATATAGAAATCACCAATACAACTTCCATAGCATATACAAAGTCACTATTGGCAGTGAGTGCCGACAGAAATGTTACTATAATTATCAATACCCAAACCCGTATATATAACCTATTTTTCATATTAAAATATTAAATAAATAATAGGAAATAACAACAGCCAAATTAGATCACACATATGCCAAAATGTGGCACTTGCTTCAAAATCTTCTAATTTTAAGTTTGACTTCTTTTTATTCAATGCTATATGAACAGAAAATAAAATAACCAAACCTACAACTACGTGAATTACATGAAATAAAGTAAGCATCCAATAAAAAGTAAAAAAGGTATCAAACCCAATGGTTAATCCTGCTTCCATTTTTTGATAATATTCCAAACCTTTAAGAGCTAAAAATAATAAGCCACCAAGTATCGTCAATTTTAAATATATTTTGGTTTTATCCAGCTTATTTTCTTTAAAATATTGAACAGACAAGACCATAAAAAATCCACTAGTAATTAAAAAAACGGTGTTAATTGCTCCAAAAGTTGTATTCAACAACAGGCGTGAATTATGAAAAATTTGTGGTTCTTGCTTGCTGTAAGCGGCCATAGCAATTAAAGCCATCCCAAATGTTATTAACTCTAAAAAAACAATAATCCACATTAGAATACCACCTGGAGGGTAAAATATATTTTTAGAATTTACTTCTTGTGATTGCATATTTTTAAAATTAATCCCAGTCTAATAAACGCTTCTGACCTTCTAATTTTTGAATATCTGTAATATCCTGAGACATTTCAATTACCCCTTTATACTGTTTATCATTATCACGAATTGCAAAATACCTGATATGAATTATCCTTCCCTTAAAATTGAACCAAAACTCAGCAACATCTTTAGTTCCTGCTTTAAATTCAGCCACAATTCGCAATACCATATCAACACTTTTTGGTGGATGGCAAAAACGCACCTCACGACCAATAATCCCCTTACTTCTTGGAAAAACCCTATTATCTCCCCTATTATAAAATATTACTTTATCATTTTCATCTACGTAAGTAATATCAACCGGTAAAAAACGCAATAGTAAATTCACTTGTTCTGGTGTCATATAACCTTCGTCATAATGAAAGGTGTTATCAGTTGAAAAAGACAAATCACGTGTCGAAAAATCCTCACTGGGATGCACGTATTTTTCTTCTATGATTTCAGGATATGGTACTGGCTTCACCTTTAACATCCATCCAATTTCTTCATCTCCTTGGTAAAATTCTTTCCAATCTTCTTCAGATAATAGTTCCATTGAATTTGGAAATAAACGTACATCTTCAATATTTAATAAACGTTTAATTCCTTCCACTAAATAAGGAATATTTTCAACTATTTTAGGGGTGTTTTTTTCGTTATTATAACCGTTTAACAACCTCATCTGGTCTCTTAAGTTGTCATGAAAAGACCACATTCCTTGGCTTGGTCCTTCCCATCCATGTTTTTCTAAATAAGGAAACAACTGGTTTTCTTTTCTTGCAAATCGTTTTTCAATTGTAGATAGCTGATTAAATATGTTAAAATATTTTTGAAAATCTACTACGGGATCTACCTCATATAATTCTAATAAAATATCTTGAATCAAAGCACTTTCCTCGTAATATACTTTTACAGGATGTCCTTTCGGTAATTGTTCTATTGATGATAAAAATGAATTCATTTTATGTTTTTTCTTATTTAATATGGAAACTCAAAAAAATTAACTGATTGTAATTGTCTATAATTTTAACAACTTTGGAAATAACATATTTTTTTCGAAATGTATATACTTATGCAATTCATGCTCAAATGAATTTAATTTTTCATATAAGAGTTTAAATGAATTACAGGCTCCTTCAGGAATGGAATAGTTACTTGATAAATTTGCAATAGTTTTAAATAAATCAACTACCAATGAATGGGATGTCTCTATATTTCTAATACTCAATTTTAAGATGTCCTTTACCGATTCCTCCAACAGTGTTCCTCCCTCCTTTTCATGAATGTGCTTTTCAACAAAGGGAAACAGTGTATTTACCTCAACTGCCAATTGTTCTGTAATTTCACTTATTATTTTACTTAGTAATATATTAATTTCAACTACTTCAGGATGCTGCTTCCCATGAACTTCAGCGACCTTTGAAGCCAATGGATACAATTCAGGAATGACAGTTTTAAAGTATTTGTGATGTACATCTACAGTGCGTTTTAATGCTGAATTCAAATCCAGTTGATCCAATCTTGAATCACCAACAATGGTATTTTTAACACTTTCAATTTCAAGCTTTAGTGTTTCAAAAGAAACCCCACTCTCTTTACAGGCTTTTTCTAAACTATCGCCTCCTCCACAACAAAAATCAATTTTGTACTTGCTGAACACATGATCCGAACCTACGTTTTTCGATACAACTTCTGCAACTGTATCCTCTTTAGTTATACTCATAATATTAATCTATTTACAAATGCAAATATACATAATAAAAGACTTCTTTGTCTTTTATTATGTTAAAAATATGATAACTTATATTAATATATTTTTTAGCGCTATAAAATAGCCCTCAATAAATAAATTTTATAAAAATTAAGATTGATGTTTGATTTTCTCGTATAACAGCACAAGAGATTTCAGTAATTCAACTGGTGTGGTTAATATCTGATAGTGATTTTGACCAAACATTTGTGGCAAATAGTATTTTGCCTGTGCTTCTATGGCCAAAGCATATGAATTAATTTGACGCTCATTTAACTCCCTAAGAGCCTGCTTCACATCATTTACCCCATATTTGCCTTCGTATTTATCGTAGTCGTTTGGCTTACCATCTGAAATTAAAATCACCCATTTATTTTTGGTGTCACGCTTGTCTAACATCGCTCCAGAATGTCGCAAAGCTGCTCCAATTCTGGTGTAGCCACTCGGTTCAACAGCGCCCACTTTAAACTTAGCCTTGTTCCAATCTTCATCAAAATCTTTAATTGTTATGTATGAAGAATGATTTCGCGTTTTGGAATAAAAACAATCAATTGAGAAATCGATATTAAATTCTTCTAAAATTTCACCGAACAAAATAGATACTTGTTTTTCAACATCAATTACTCTATTCCCAGCCGCATAACCATCACTTGACAAACTCACATCCAATAATAATAAAATGGATAAATCTTTTTCTTTTTTACGTTTGGA
>JADWMI010000142.1:0-5269 GCA_015767395.1 Bacteroidota bacterium
GATGATAGTATTGCTAATGAACAGATTATCGAGCTATTAGATGCCAAAATCAAATCAGTTTCTTTTAGCAGTATTAAAGAGGATGTTGTTAGGTTTATTCAAAATGATGATGTTTTAAATATTTGGAGCCCTGAATATTTCAAAGATTTAATAGAGAAAATTAAATTTGAGAATACTTGATCTTAGCAAAAGGTCAATATTTGAGAATTGCCAGATAAAAAATAAAAACGATTGCCCAACAAAGAACTGAGTTAAAAACCATTTAGTTTTTCAACCTCTCAACAATTAGCCGTTTCGGTAAAAAATTCCAGCAATAATAACTACTGCTAAATGTAATTTTATTGGCAAAAACACCATTATTTAGAAACTTCATACGCTTATCAAATAACAAGAGTTGTAATTCTTTCTCTTCAAAAAGTTGTTTAGGTGCAACATCATTGAGCCAAGTATTAGTCATAATTAATGCAAAAGACTTATTAAATGACAATGCTCTTTCAAAATAGGAACGTTTGTTTGTGAATGGAGGATTACTAATAATAATATCCCAATGTTTTGGTTCGTAAGTGAAAAAATCCTGCCCCAAATAAATATGGCTATATACGACTTTATTTTGTTTGCTTACTCACTTCTCTCTGTATAAAACGGACACCAAACTAAACTTGGACTTGCAACAAAAAAGTGGACAATTAATGGCGAGAAAAGATAGCAAGTTTAATTTTTTTTAATGAGTAGAATTTACAAATCAATTATTGAATTTTTTGTTGCAAGTTCACATCAAAATCCAGTTAATATTGGCAAAGGTATTACCGTAAATATTATTTCATAAGATCAATTATTTTTATAGAATTAAAATGCTGAAAATAGTTGGACTTTACTTCAAGGAAATATAAATATGTTATTGTAGACTCATGTAATCAAGATGTGATGGATCTTCAGCGATTCTTTGAAAATCACCAAAATTTTACTTGTGCTGGTGTTGCGCGAAATGAAGATGAAGCTACAAACTTAATTCTAGATATTCAACCCGATCTTGTGTTTTTTGACACAGATATTGAAAAGGGAATAAATTCAAACCATTCCTTTAGCTTTATCCAACAGTTATATCAATTTTTTGAGTTATACACTTAGTGTCTGTTTTATATTTTTATGATAAACAGGATATGCTACGACCATTCTTTCTATTGTCTTATGAAAAATACTTTCTTTGAATTGAGAACGATTCATTCTAAAACAAAACTCATCAAAATAGGCTTGTATGTGCCATTTGGTAACATGTGTTGGTATGGCTCTTAACCAAGATTTCAATTGCATAATAACAATATGTAATTCTTTAAAATTCTTCCCATTTTCACTTAATTTTTGTTTAATATTATACTGTTTTTTTAAAGGACTGTATCCCCTCCATTTATCGGTTACTATTTGTGCAGTGGCACTTATGTGCTCTTCAAATATTGGCGTTAATGATTTAGCTGAATAATCACCGATGGATTTTACATATACTCGTTTTATTTGATGTTTTTTACTCAATTCTACAGCGATAATAGCCTTCTTCTTTTTAGAATCGTAACTTCTACCTTGTTTGCCATCTTCTTTTCCTCCAACAGTGAACTCATCTACATGGACTATTTCTGACAAGGGGTATTTTTGACTACTTTTCATTGCTTTTCTAACTTTTTGCATGAAAAACCAAGCCGTACCTTGGCGAATATCAAATCGTTTTCCCATTTGAATGCTTGACACACTCTTGCTACTTGTACTCATTTCAAAAACAACACAGAATGCTTTTTGCAATCCGAATTTTACTTTATGAAACAACGTGTTTGCCGTAGCGCTTTCTACATGTTGACAGCCATAACAATGATATCTGTAACCCGCCTTTTCACAACCTTTTGTATGTCCACATTTCATACAAGTAAAGCCGTCTTGCCATTTTATTTTAGCCAAATAAGCCTTACACGCTTCATCATCTGGCAGTTCTTTTATAAAATTGAGTATATTTTGACCTTTAAATTCTTCCATAGACACTGTTTTTATTCATAACAATATACGGAAGTTAAATGACTAACTCAATCAATTTTTATCTAAACTTCCAGCATTTGTTGCTTTAAGTGCAACTACCAACTATTCGTATTTAGCCATTAAAAATGAAGTATTTGATTATATTTTAAAACCTTTGAATTACTACGATTTAAAGAAGATGGTGATGAAATTTGAGAAAAAAAATCCAAAACCTGCGAACAACTCAATATGTATTAAAGCCTTTGGAGAATATCGATTGCTTTTAATTGATGAGATAGTCTATTTGAAAGCAGATAAAAACACTACTGATTTTTATTTAACAGATGGAACTATGGTAACTTCATTCAATCCATTAAAAAAGTTTGAGGCAGAACTACCAAAAGTATTCACACGAATACATAAAAGCTACATAGTAAATATTAAATACATTGCTAAAATCCATTTCAGTAAGTTTTATTGTGCACTTAAATTCACGGACAATATAATTCCTTTCTCAAAATCGCTAAAATCTAAGATGTATGAAATTAGAAATTTTTGGCAAAATGAAAATATGGATATTGCTCAGCCGCAAGTAAGTTTAGGTTAAAACTCAAAATTGTCCATTCATATCATTATTATATCTTTTCAAACTTACCCAATGTTCATTCACAAAACACCTTCTTATTTTTTCTATTAGGCAAATCTTTCGCCTTAGTTTTGACGTGTACAAACAAATAAATCAATCATTTAGGTTGGTTTATGGAGGCTTCAAAACCCTGAAATTGAAAAAGTAAATAGCTAAGGGAAAATCGGTTTACAATTTCAATTTCAACAAAAATCAATGAATTCCCACATTGATTAGTTCACGTCACCCTATAAAATAAAAGCAACCCATTTAAAATATTGGGCAGGGCGACTATTGTCTAATTTTTTTAAGAAAGTAAAAATGAAATCCATAAAATTTATAATGGCTTTAATGCTGTGTAGTACCCTATTTATAACATGTAGCAACAATGACTCTGACGACGAAATACAAACTCTAATCGATGAGCAAGAAAAGAGAGCGGATGGTGGTGATGGAACTGAAGTATCACCACCAGTAGATCCAGGAGATGATTAATAGTATTAAAAGCCTTGTCTGAATTGACAAGGCTTTTTTAATTGATATGTGATAAGTTTCATTGGCTGAATTCAACCCATAAACGCAACTTCTGAATTAAACAATAATTTTTCCATTACAAATATAGGCGTTTTGTATTTATGTCTTTTTCTTGGGCGGTTATTTAGTTTAGTTTCGACATCTTTAATTTGTTGTTCTGTGATTTTGGTAAAATCTGTTTTCTTTGGAAAATACTGCCTTATTAAGCCGTTTAAATTCTCGTTTGCTCCCCTTTCCCAAGAGTGATATGGATTTGCAAAATAGAAATCAATCATTAAAGAATCTGCTATCTGTTGATGGTTCGCAAATTCTTTTCCATTATCGGAAGTTATTGTGTGCAAATACGGAATCCAATCAGTGAGTAGGTAAGTTGTAACTTTTGCCACAGATGCAGCATCTCTGATTTCAACCTTCTTCATCTTTAACATACCTGAGATCCTATCATTTATGGTTACTATTGCTTGTTTATGATTTTGTCCAATCGCGGTGTCTATTTCTAAATCTCCAAATCGTTTTTTTAGTTCTACGATCTTGGGGCGTTGGTCAATGCTTACTCTTGCTTTTATGATTCCTCTATTGTCTTTAGAAGCCCCTCTGTGCCTATATTTTCGCCCTTTTCGACGAAGATGTAAATATAAATCGCCATTGTTATACTTGTCATTCCAGATATGTTGATAAATCGTTTCGTGTGAAACACAGGGGAATGATTCGTCTATTGCAAATCCCACAATTTGTTCTGGACTGTATTGTTCACGTATATATTTATCCACAAACTGCTCAATTTGAAGTGTGAATCGTTTACGTTTTACTATATGTCGATTCTTTGCCTTGCTATTAGCTAAGGAACTTCGATATGCTCCATTGCGAGCATCCGAGTTTCGTTTGATTTCTCGACTAATACTAGATTTGTGTTTACAAATGGTCTTGGCGATTTCAGTTTTACTCAATCCCTTTTTCAATAACACTTCAATTGTGTATCTTTGAGATTCGGTTATATGACTCATATGTACAACTTTTGGACGAGGAAAGATATAAGTTTTTATCCATTTCACGAGGAAGGAATTAACCCCTTCCTTTTGAAAAAAATAATAAAAATATAAATCCTCTAAAAGTTGCGTTTATTACTTGAATTTAAGTTGTTTTTTAATTAATTTTATTCTAATTTGCTTTCAAATTATGATTGCAATGCTGAAAAAGGTAATGTTTTTAATTTTATTCATGCTAAGTCTTAGTTGTCAGAAAGAAAAAGCTATAATTAAAATCAATGACAACACTTATTCTGAAATAAATGATTTAATAAAACAGTCAAGAAAGACTTCGATTTCTGACTCTTTAAGAAATACTTTTTTAGTTGAGGCAAACAAGAAGCTTAAAAAGTTAAATAATGATTCTCTAATAATAAGGTCACTTGTTAAAATAGCCTATTCCAACCTACTTCTTAGAAACTGGGATAATTATAAATTAACAAGTTTAAAAGTTTTAAATAAGGCCAACTTATCAAGTGATACTATTAATATATCAAGAGCTCAATCGTACTTAGCGTATTATTACCAATACAATTATAAACACGACAGTGCATATTATTTCTATAACAAAGCATTAAATTCATTTACATTAACAAAGAATGAAATTGAATCAGGGAGAATGTTGTTGAATATGGCAACCATTCAAGAGGATGTTAAGGATTATACTGGTAGTGAAATAAACGCTATTAAAGCAATAACCAATCTAAAAGATTCAAAACAATATAGAAATTTATATTTAGCACATAATCTTTTAGGAGTAGTTTATAAAAATTTAAACAAATACAATTTAGCAATTCAAAATCATAAAATTGCCATTGAGTATTTGGATAAGATCAATGATGAAGGTAGTTTAAGAGCCATGTCTTTGAACAATATTGGAAGAATACATAGCAAAGTAAAAGAATTTGAAAAATCATTAGAATTTTATAAAACGGGATTAGATATTGAAGGTCTGCATCGGTCGAATACAAAAATTTATGCGATGTTAAAGGATAACTTAGCGTATTCAAAATTCAAAATAGGAGACCATTCAGAGTTACCATTATTATTTTATGAGTCATTGAAAATTAGGGACAGTTTAAAATTA
>JADWMI010000142.1:5279-6343 GCA_015767395.1 Bacteroidota bacterium
ATATTATTTATTTAATAAAGATACAATTAAGGCTGTTCATTACGCAAGTAAAGCAAAAGACAATTCTAAATTAGCCATTGATAATGATGGACTATTGAGCTCTTACCTGCTTTTATCAAAACTTGAAACTGATAAAAAAGGCAAAGAATATTTGGGAGAATACATCAAGCTTTCAGACAGTCTACAACAACAAGAAAGAGAAATAAGAGAAAAATTTACACGCATTGCTTATGAAACAAATGAAATTGCTGAAGAAAGAGATGAGGTAGTTAGTAACATGTATAAAGTTATATTGTTTTCAGTTATTGCTGCTGGAGTTAGTATTCTTTTATTTATTACTATGAGGCAACGATCAAAAAATAAGGAACTCCAGTCGAAGCAAAAGCAAGATGAGGCAAATGTGGAAATTTATAATTTGATGCTGTCTCAACAAAAAATGTTTAATAAAGGCAGTATAGAAGAAAAAAATAGAATTTCAAAAGAGCTACATGATGGTGTTTTAGGTCGTTTGTTTGGAGCTAGAATGTGTTTAGATGCCTTAAATGAAGGGGTTACTGAAGATGAAATTTTAGGGCGCGAAAAGAACATTAAAGATCTCCAATCAATAGAAGTAGAGATTCGAAAAATATCTCATAACCTGAAATCAAGTTTATTTGATAGTGATACAAGTTTTAATGAATTAGTAGACCAATTAGTCTCAAAACAAAGTAAAATAATTAAATTTGAGTATAAATTAAGTTTTAGCAACGAATTAAGTTGGGAAAACATATCAAATACTATTAAAATAAATTGTTATAGAATTCTTCAGGTAGCGCTACAAAATATTAATTTGTACTCGGAGGCAAAAACAGTGAAAATAAATTTTTCAAAGGAGAATGATAGTTTATTATTTAGCATTGAAGATGATGGAATTGGATTTGATACGAAAACAAAAAAGGAAGGTATTGGATTAAAAAATATTAAATCGCGTATAATGGATTTAAAAGGAAAAGTTGATATGCGATCCAAACAAAATATAGGAACAAAAATAAATATAAAGATTCCAGTATAAATGACCTAAAACA
>JADWMI010000500.1:0-800 GCA_015767395.1 Bacteroidota bacterium
TCGGATGATTGGTTGTTTTCATCTTCTTCATCTCCAAGTCCACCTGAAAAATTTAAAAAATCTTGAATATTAGAACCTGATAAATTAATGTTGTTGTATTTACCTATAACAGCCCATTGCGTTTTTAGAGAAAACCTATTGTAATTACCATTGCTAAAATATTTATCATCAGCACCAATTCCAGCTGCTAATTTCCCAAAGCCACTTTTTCGTTTGTTTTTTTTCAACCTAAGATTAATAACATATGTTTTCTCTTGGTCATTAACACCTGTTAATTCAGCTTCATCACTTTTTTTATCAATTATTTCAACTTTAGTAATAGCATCAGCCGAAAGATTTTTTAGCGCTATTGCTGGATCTCCACTAAAAAATTCTTTTCCATCCACATAAATTTTAGTAATTTCATTTCCTTGTGATGTAACAGTTCCATTAGAATTAAGCTCAACACCTGGAAGTTTTTTAAGGAGATCTTCAATATTATCATCGTGATGAACTCTAAATGAATTTACGTTATATACAACAGTGTCATTCTTAATTTGTACAGGAACTACAGCTGTAATATTTATTTCATTTAATTTTTCAACATTCTCTTTTAGAGCAATGTTTTTCAAATCTATTAGCTTATTTTTAGTTGAAATATTTTTATAATATGGTAAAAAACCAGTTAAATAAACTTGTAATAGAAAGTTACCTTCAGGAGCATCTGTAATTTCAAATAACCCTTTTTTATCTGAAATGGCAAAACTTACCATTACAGAATCTAAAGGTTTTAGTAAAGCAACAGAAGCAAATTCTAAGGG
>JADWMI010000500.1:810-2224 GCA_015767395.1 Bacteroidota bacterium
AGTCTGAATTGTGAAAAGTAGAATAAGTAAAAATTTAATGATATCTTTTACAAGACAAGGTTTATTGGTTGTCATTTAAAGTGGGGGTAATATTAATATTTAAGTTGTTTTAACGTTTAATGTTTTGTTCTAATTCTAATGTCAAGTACATAACCAATTTTAGAAGGTAATTTTTTAGGCAATTTAACACTTAATCCTTCTTCATTTTGTTTCCATTTAATTTTATGGTCTAATCCAAGTAAATTAACTTCACTCACTTTGTAATTATCAACAGTTACCGATTTTATTAAAACAGTTCTTTTGTTATTTTCTAACGAAATAGCAAATAAGCTTTTATTGTTTTGTGTAAACCATAAATCCTGAGGAGTAAACTCAATATGTATCCCTTTATGCTGTTCTCTTGCGCTGGTTCCATTCATTTCTAAATTGGTTGGTCCTTCATGGCTTTGCTCCCATTTTCTTGTATTGTAAATAGCTGCTCCATTAATTTTTAGCCAAGCACCAACTTCTTTTAAGTTATCGATACTTTCCTGTGGCACATTTCCGCTACCATCAGGTCCAATATTTAACATATAATTACCTCCTTTACTAACAATTTCTGTTAACCAGAATAATAGTTCCTTGACTGATTTCCAGTCACTGTCATAAGATTTAAAGCCCCAGGAGTTATTCGTTGTTCCTACTGTTTGCCAAGGTTTTGTAATTGCTAGATGATCTTTTGGAATCTTATTATCTCCAGGAATATCAAAGTCCCCCATATCATTACCAACTCTCTCATTTATTAACATTTGAGGTTGCATATCATAGGCAATTTTGTAAAATTTAGCGCTTTGTTCTGTCGTTAAATAATGCGGCATATCATACCACAAAGTTTTTAAATCTGGAAATTTAGTGAGAATCTCTTTTACCTGGGGATAGGCTTTATTTTCCAAGTATTCAGAAAATGTATTAGGGCTTGGATCCCAAACATTTGCACCCATTTTACGCTTTGCTTTTGCATTTATTTCTCTTCCAGAAGCCATCAAATCTGAATACCCACAGTCATGGCCATCCTTCCAATCTATGTTATGCGAATAATACAAACCAAAATCAATTCCCTCTTTTTTACATGCATCGTATAACTCTTTTACTATATCTCTTTTAAATGGCGTTGCATCCACAATATTGTATTCACTTACTTTAGATTCATACATTGCAAATCCATCATGATGCTTAGAGGTGATCACCAAATATTTCATTCCAGCATCTTTTGCCAATTTTGCAATAGCTACGGCATCAAAATCTGTTGGATTGAATTGTGTTGCCAATTCTGCATACTCCTCTCTTTGAATTTTAGCTGTGCACTGAATCCATTCTGCTACAGCAGGGCGCCCATATTCCTCTATTTTTTTATCTTTCCAAATCCCACCAGGAA
>JADWMI010000143.1:0-4267 GCA_015767395.1 Bacteroidota bacterium
ACTAAAAATATCATACCGAGAAAGTAAAATTTCACCCATTACATTGCATTCTTTTCTGGTATCAATTCCCATTTTCGTACAGCCGATAATCTTTATCAAGATTTATTAAATAAAATACGACTCTGAAATCAGCTTAACATTCCTCAAAAAAATCCTATATCACATGCCAGAAAGGGTGGGGCTGTATGCCATCCCTAGAACCGAACTAGTCAGAAGGAAAACGGGTTTCAAAAAGGGGGTGGGGTCGAAGCAATATCAGGTCTATTATTATTTAATCGAAAGTATTCTATTGTCGCATTATTATTAATGATACCTGTTACGTATGGAATAATTGCATTTCATTTAGCTGTAGACTTAGAGGGAATAATACCAGGATTAATGGTAGCAGTAATGCATATTTACTTACTTTCATTAAGAAAAACAACACTTATAAGTTTAGTTGCATAGCACAAAGTTGAAACTAAATCTTAAATAATCGAAAATCATTTCAATAATTAATACAAAATTATATATCATGGAAAATTTAAAATTTAAAACAAATATTAATTGTACAGGTTGCTTGTCAAAAGTTAGCCCTCAACTTAATAACGAAAAAGGGATTGAAGAATGGGATGTGGATTTAAACAATTCTCAAAAGATCCTTACAGTTAAATCGAACTCTACTTCCGAGGAAGATATTGTTAGTGCGGTAAAGAAAGTTGGTTTCAATATTGAAAGAATAGAATAATCACTGCATACAACAAAGAACTGAGCTAAAATCCAAGTCTTTTTATGCTAATTTCGATATAAATTTATCATCATAAGGTAATCCCGATTTAACAATTGCAAAGGCTTGTTTTAGTAGTTTGTTACAAACAGCAATTAAAGCAAGTTTTTTACTTTTCCCTTTAGCTACAATTCTATCATATATTGCCTTGCAACCTTTATTATATTTGCACGCTGTAAAACGGTTCTGTCATCTGTTAAAAAAGAGTAAAATAACAAAAGCCACTTGAGAAAGTAGCTTTTGTTTCAATAAAATTAATACGGGGTTTTTAAATACGTTCAAAAACTAAATTACTTTCTTCATTTCCTGAATCATCTAAATTATTAACTTCAACTCTTGCATTTTGAATGTTAACTGCCAACCAATCTTCATTAAATTCATTAAAAGGAATGGTTTCACCAAAATTTAATTCTAGTTTTAATTTTCCGCTATCATAAATAACAGCCCAAGTTCCTTCTACAATATCATCACCTTTAGTTGCCGTTACTGTAAAGTCTTCTTTAAAATCTAATACAAAATCGTTGTAATTGCTTGTTTTGGTTTCTCCTTTATCATTAAATCTAGCCACAAGCCAAGTTCCTTCATTTAAAATATTCACCAATTCAATTTTGTCTTCAATACACGTTTTCTCAAATTCAAGTCTATTGTCTTCAAATCTTAAATCAATTTCATTGTTATCTTCAATTTCATATAACATCCATTTAAAAGAAAAATCAGGGAAATTATCAAAATTAATATCAACAAAAATTCCATGTTGTAAATTATTCATCATTCCATGATCTGAATTACCTACTGCCCAAGTTCCAACTATTTCATTTCCACCTGCTTCTGCTATTAGGGTACCATCTTCTAAGAATGTAAATAAAAAGTCTGTATATTGTTCTGTATTATCTTCTCCATTAATTTGTATTTTATCAATGTTCCAGCTACATGATACTAGCAAATCGGTTATCAGTTCATCTGTACAATGCATACAATCATCATCATCATAATCATTATCATCATCTTCATCACACATATCTTTTGCGCTTTCCATCATCTCTTCTAACATATTCATATGGTTAATGGTTTGATGTGAACCATCATAAAGTACTACAGTAATAGGAAAGTTTATTTGAACCAAGTGGTGATCTTCAATACCATCCATAAACTTATAAAAGTGTTCGTCGTTTTCAATAGTAATAGTTTCTGCTAATTGATTGGCTGAATCAAAAATTGACATTGTTATTGGGTACACAAAATCCATACATTCTATGTCGTCATCAATTTCGTTTTCATCTTCACATTCATTAATAAAACCTTCTAAATCATTAAAATTATTAATGGTAATTTCAGTAAAATCACTTAGAATTATTACTATTGGAAATACAATATCAAGATCATCAATATCATCATCAAACTCATCAAAAATATCTTCTATTACTTCAAGGTCTTCATCAGAATCTAGAGTAATTTCAATACCCCTTACAACAACAGTAACAGGAAGTTGAATACTTATACAACTAGCATTGTCAATAATATTATCTTTTGATCCATCTTTGGTTACGGTGCGTTGCACTAATGCAGCTACATTTGAGTTTGCCTGTAAAACTTCGTCTTGTGAGGGTTGAACAATTTCAACAATTTCATTTTGGCAGGAAGTAAATACCACCAAAAATAAGCCTAAAAAAAATAAAGTGTTAATTGATTTCATAATTCTATAATTTAGAGTTCATTAATATAACAGTTTCATTTAGAAATACCCTACCCTAAAATTGAAAAAAGTTTATTTTAGTTAACTTACCACATCAAAACAAAAAAACCTTCCAAATTAATGGAAGGTTAAGTTTAGTACTACTAATTAAAATTACTGTTTTAAACCCTGGAAATGATATTCGTTACCATCTACATTAAAAGTATATTCAAATGCATTTTGGCTCATATCAAATCCGCCAAAATGTTGATCTCCTTGCTCATGCTCATCACTTAAGTGTTGCATCCATTGACTGGTATCGCCCATCATTCCTCCATTCATTCCTCCTCTATCTGCAGACATATGCCCATACATTTCTTCAAAATCATTTCCGGTTAAACAAACTTGTAAATCTTCATTATTTCTAAATAAATCTAACATAAGTGTAGTGTCAAAATTATCATTATAACAATGTACTTGAATTTGCTCACCAACCATTGTAATTTCTGCAGTAGCTGGATCTTCTAATCCCGAAGTAGATTTAGCACTAATTGATTTACCTGCTACATCAGTTGAAAGGGTTCCAACATAAGTTCCAGATACTTCGCTAATGTTTAAATCATCATTTTTTTCACATGAGATTAATATTGTAATAAATAAACTAAGATAAATTAATTTGATAATTGATTTCATAATTTGAATTGATTAATAATTTATGTTTAGTAGTATAACAAGTGTAATTGATATTACCCTACCTTATTTTAAAAAAATTATCTTTACATTTTATTTGTAAAAAATAACCGCTAAAAATTAATGACTACTATAGGTGATAAAGGTTTTTGTGATGAGAAAAATTTTAGTGATTTTTTTCGAAACAATTCTAAGTTACTTAACAATTATATTTACTATAAATGTGGTGATGCCAATTTAGCAAGTGATATAGTACAAGATGCATTTTTAAAATTTTGGAGCAATTGTAAAAAGGTGATTCCCGGTAAAGAAAAATCGTTTTTATACACCATTGCTACTAATTTATTTTTAAATGAGTATTCTAAAAGTAAAGTAGTCCTTACTTTTAAAAACTCACAAACAAAAGATTCCACTAATGAATCACCTGAATTTTTATTAGAAGAAAAAGAATTTGGTTTAAAATTACAAAAAGCAATTTTAAACCTATCAGAAGCACAAAGAACAGCCTTTTTAATGAATAGAATTGATGGTAAAAAATATAAAGAAATAGCCGAAATATTAGGCATATCAATAAAAGCTGTTGAAAAAAGAATACATAATGCACTCGTAAGCCTTCGAAAAGAAATTGAAAATATTTAAAATAAAAGGTAGGGTAAATCTATTTTTAACTGTTATAGAAATATATTAACTGTATGAAAAACGATTACTTTTTAGCCAAATGGCTTAACAAAGAAATTACCGAAAAGGAACTTAAAAATTATTTAAGTGAAGATGAAATACGTTCGTACAAAAAAATAAATTCAGCAACCAAAGAACTTAAAACTAATGATTTTAATACTGAAGAAGCTTTAGAAAAAATTAAATTAATACGTAATACATCAAAAGTTAAAAAACTAAGCCTTATAAAGTACACTTATAGAGTTGCAGCAATGTTGGCTGTTCTAATTGCATCTTACTATTTTATTTCAAACAAAAGTACTAGTTATTCAACACAATTAGCTGAAAAAATTAATTTTGAATTACCTGATAATTCTAAAGTTAATTTAAATGCTGATTCTGAAATAACATACAAACCCAAAAATTGGAAAACTCATAGGGAATTAAATTTAAAAGGAGAAGCATTTTTTAGCGTTACAAAA
>JADWMI010000143.1:4277-6325 GCA_015767395.1 Bacteroidota bacterium
GTTGTAAGAGACACTTATTTTGAGGTTAATTGTTATGAAGGTATGGTAAGTGTTCAATATACAAATGAAACCATTAATGTACCTGCAGGAAGTTCTTTTAAAGTTTTAAATTCTAAGTCTGAATTTACAGATGCTAACACTGAAATAAGCCCTTCTTGGGTAAAAAATATTAGTTCCTTTAAAAGTATGCCTTATAAATATGTTGTCAAAGAATTAGAAAGGCAATATAATGTGAAAATTGAGTATGATATTAAGAATGAAAACACATTGTTTACAGGGAATTTTACTCATACAAATTTAGAAATGGCATTGCAAGCAATTAGCATACCGCTTAATTTAAAATTTACGATATTTAGTGATCATAAAGTGAGTTTACAGTAATAATGGACACACCCAAACTAAAATCTTTTTTAATTTTAATTTGCTTTCTTTATACGGTTTTAAACTACTCTCAAAATTTAACTAAAGAAACAAAACCTCTTTCTGAAATATTATCAGTAGCTGAAAAACAGTTTAATATAACTTTTACATTTGCTGATAAAATAATTTCAGCTATTGAAATTATACCTTATAACAAAAGCTTAACTTTAAACGAAACCATTCAATATTTAAAAAGCAATACACATTTAACTTTCACGTTCTTAACCGCAACTAACATATTGATAAACAGATTTTTGCCTAAACAGTCTATTTGTGGTTATTTAATTGATATTAATACAAATACTGTTATTGAAGGGGCTCATATTAAAGTGTTAAACACAGCTATCAATACTGTTTCAAACACAATAGGTTATTTTACTATTGATACCGTAAATGAAAATCAAGTTATTGAAATACGGCATTTAGCTTATCCAACCGTATACTTAAATTCTACCGATTTTTTAATGAATGATACTTGCTTAACTATTTCACTTTCGCAAAAAGTTGAAACCTTAAACGAGGTTATTTTAACCAATTATTTAACATCTGGAATTACCGTAAAAACAGATAATACAATCACTATAAACGTTCTGAATTCTGGAATTTTACCCGGACTAATAGAACCTGATATTTTGCATAAAATACAGGCAATACCTGGGGTAAGTAGTATACATGAAACCATTTCAAATATTAATATTAGAGGAGGTTCTAACGATCAGAATTTATTGCTTTGGGATGGCATAAAAATGTACCATTCTGGTCACTTTTTTGGGTTAATATCAGCATTTAATCCTTATTTAACTGATAAAGTAACACTCACTAAAAATGGAACAAGTTCACAATATAATGATGGCGTTTCAGGAACTATAAATATTGAATCTATAAATGAGATTTCTGAAAAACCTTTTGGGGGAGCTGGGTTTAATCTTTTAAGTGCCGATGCTTATGCACATATACCCATTTCAAAAAAAATAGGGTTTCAATTTACAGGAAGACGTGCTATTACCGATTTACTAAACACACCAACTTTTGAGCAGTATTTTAAAAAAGCTTTTCAAAACTCAAAAGTTACAACTTCTACTACCATTGATGAAAATAACATAAAAACCAATTCAACTTTTACTTTCTCCGATTATAGTTTGAAAATTTTATATGACTTTAATAAAAATCATAAACTAAGAATTAGCTTTTTAAATGTTGAAAATAGTCTGGATTACAACGAAACTTTAGTTTTAAATTCTATTGCTGAATCTAAAACCAGTACATTAAAACAAAAAAACGTAGCTCTTGGAATGCAATTGACTAATAAATGGAATAAAAAATTTAAAACATTTTTTCAAGCTTACTATACCAAATACAACATTAATGCTTCAAATTTTTCTCTTTTAACCGAACAAAGATTGCTACAAAATAATGAAGTTTTAGAAACAGGAGTTAAATTTAACACCTATTATAAACTTAATAAAAATATTCAATTTTTAAACGGATATCATTATTATGAATTGGGTATTACCAATGCGGAAGATGTAAATTTACCTTTATTTATTAGAACCATTAAAAATGTGATTAGAAATCATGCTGTTTATAGTGACCTAAATTACACATCAAACAACAACAAAACTTTTATT
>JADWMI010000501.1 GCA_015767395.1 Bacteroidota bacterium
TGACTTTAAATAAAGTATAGGAATTAATAATACCGATTAAATAAATTATCAATAAATATTTGGAGCTTAAGAGCGCCAGTTGTATATTTTAAAAGAATAAAACACCCCTAATGAGAATTGCATCTGATTTGAAATAAAGTCTTTATTTTCTCCAGATTTCACACCAAATTTACCAAGAAAGTTCACATTCATTCCAAAAGATCTTGAAAACCAGTAATTGGCTCCAATACCGGTATTTAAGGTAACCCTTCCTACTGAAGGAATCTCGCGCAACTCATTTGAATTTGATTTTTCATATAAAACAGTATAACTCCCAATATTAGTATAGCCTAAACCACCCATAATATAAGGTTCAATAACATAATTGTTAAGTATATCTCTAAAATAAAATTTTGTTGCCACATCAAAAGCGCTATAATTAGCTTCTCTACCTTCCTGTATAATACCTGAATCTACAACTTTACCCGCTACATATTTATTAGCAGAAAAACTCCCATTAACACTAAACTGACTGGTGAAATTGTATTCTGCACTTATTATAACGGGAATGCTAAAATTGGTTGAGGACCCAGTATTGAATTTTTTTCCGTTGTCTTCAATTATATTGATCCCTACGCCTACTATCCATTCACCTGAAACATCATAATTAGTGCTTCTTTGTGCATTTAAGGCATTCAAATAAAAACAGGTGATAATAACAAACGGGATTAATTTAATTTTTTTCATAAAAAAATTTATTAGCTAAAAATTGGTTGGTTGATGGGTGTACTGCTTCATTACAATACATGGCATATATACATAAAAAACCTGTTAACTTCCAAAAAAGCTTCACCCAGGTTCATTTGTTTTAAAAATAAGATTGGTAAAAAAATGTTTTCCAAAAGAGGGTTAAGGAAACACTACCAAATGAATCATTGCAAAGGACCAGCTAACGGTAAAAACAATTAGCAAAACCAATACAAGTTTTTGGATTTTTTTCATGGAGTTAAGAATTTTCATTTTTATGTTTTAATAATTTGGTTAATTCATTACATGGCTCCGCCCGGTAAATCACATTTAACTGCAATTCTTATTGAAACTTTCGCAATTTTTAAAGAAGCCTTAACAATTGCCAATTATAGGACTATTCCTTATATTAAATGATGAGATTAATCACCTTTTAAAATAAACTTGTAAACAGTTGTTGCTATTTACAAGTTTCTATTTCTATATATTTCTTTTTAATGTAATCTTCATTCCTAAATCTGCCAATAACAGCTGTACCCTATTTTTATCCACCTGGTGCACAATCCCTTCTTTACCCTCAAAAGGACCTGAATCTATATTCATTTTAGCGCCGGGCTTTAATTTTTCTAAAGTAACATCAACATTCTCACCATTTAACCACTCTTTTAACACCACAATTTCCTGATCCCGTACCTTCGCTGGTTTTCCTAACCAAAATACATAACGTACAACGCCCGGAACCTGAAATACAAGTTCCCGCTCTTTTTCTTCTAATTGAACAAATAGGTATGAATTGATTAATGGCACTTCCACCTTCTTTTTGCGGTCGGACCATTGATGAATTTGAGTGATCAGCGGACAGTATACCGTAACCCCCATTTTTTCCAATAAAAATGCTGCTTTTTTTTCGTTTCGGGGTTTTATATACAGGACGTACCAATGCATTCTTTTTCTTTGTATTTGCTTTAGAAATTAGCTGAATTTGGGTTTAATTTTCTAAAAAAATATGCTGCAAATATAAGCTTTATTTTAAATTATTTTGCGCTTTAATCTTAAAATATATTCAATTAGTAATGGTATAGATTTAATTGTAAAAGTTTATAATTTTTAGGTGAATAAGGGTGCTTTTATATGCAATGATTATGCTATTTTAATAGGACCTCAATTGTGAATAATTGAACTATTTATTGTGCATAGCTATATACCATCCTCCTTTTTTTTAAGCGAAAATCAATCTACAAGTTACAACTATGAAAACAAGATGCTAAAGGAGGTCTATTTGTAACCAGAAATATATTGATATATCAAACTGATTTATTTCTCCCAGACAAGTTTTTTTTATATAAAAAATAATGCAGAGGGGTTTCCGCTGCATTATAGTGCAATTGCAAAAATTACAGATCGGAGCAATCAACGATAAATCTAGCTGATACATCATTGAAGAACAAAAAACAAGTTCTCAAATTCAACAAAACCCTTTATAAATCTATAAA
>JADWMI010000502.1 GCA_015767395.1 Bacteroidota bacterium
AACTAATAATTTCACGAAAACGTAATAGTTTTGAAGATTTTAAGTGGTGGAAATTTCATTTTGAAAAGCAAAATATCCTCTTTTAGATGCTGTTTCTTCTGCTTTTTTCTTGGAGGTAGCTCTGCCTTTGGCAATTATTTTACCATCTAAAATAAGTTTAACGCTAAAATGCTTTACCGAATCGTTACCAGTATCTTCGTAAACATTATATTCAAATTCTTTCTTTTGTTTTTGACACCATTCAATGAATAAACTCTTATAGCTAGTAATTTTTCCTTCTAATTTAGGAACGTCAACATAAGGGGTAATTACTCTTTTTTGAATAAATTTTTCGCAATAATTATAGCCTCTATCTAAATAAATAGCACCGACTAAAGCTTCAAATACATTTCCATGAATATTTTCTCCGAATTTAGATCTTGCTACAGTACTTTTTACAAATCTTAGTAAATCTAAATCTCTTCCTAATTCATTTAAATGTTCTCTACTTACAATTTTAGAACGCATTTGTGTTAAATATCCTTCATCACCTCCAGGAACTTCATTAAATAAGAATGCAGCTATTACAGATCCAAGCATGGCATCTCCTAAAAATTCAAGCCGTTCATAATTTAATGGAAGCCCAGTAATTTTATCTACTTCTTTAATAGAGCGATGAATAAATGCTTTTTTATAAAAAAGTAAATTTTTAGGGGTAAACCCTAACATTTTTTTTAATTGTAGGAAAAAATACTCGTCACGAACAGTACGAATTTTAATAATTTTACGAATGAGACTCATTCATGAATTTTGTTAATCAAGTTTTTTAAAGAGTACACAGGCATTGTGTCCTCCAAATCCAAAAGTGTTGCTCATGGCAACTTTCACTTCACGTTTCTGTGCTTTGTTAAACGTAAAGTTTAATTTACTGTCAATTTGATCATCATCAGTGAAATGATTAATAGTAGGAGGTACTATGCCGTTTTTCATGGCTAAAATAGAAGCAATGGCTTCTACAGCTCCGGCAGCACCTAATAAATGACCAGTCATTGACTTGGTTGAATTAATGTTTATAGTATACGCGTGCTCACCAAAGACCTCTAAAACTGCTTTTGATTCAGCAATATCACCTAATGGTGTTGAAGTTCCATGCATGTTTATGGCATCTACATCTTCTGGTTTTAAACCAGCATCTTTTAAACAGTTTTTCATAACATTTCTAGCCCCTAGTCCTTCTGGATGAGGTGCTGTGATATGATGTGCATCGGCAGATAAACCTCCACCAGCTATTTCAGCATAGATTTTTGCGCCTCTAGCTATGGCGTGTTCGTATTCTTCTAGAATTAATGTTCCTGATCCTTCACCTAAAACAAAACCCTCACGGCCTTTGTCAAATGGTCTAGAAGCCGTAGCTGGATCGTCATTTCTTGTTGAAAGGGCTTGCAAGGCATTAAAACCTCCAATACCTGATGGTATAACAGCTGCTTCAGAACCACCTGAAACCATAACATCTGCATAACCTAAACGAATATAGTTTAGTGCGTCAATAATAGCATTTGATGAGGAAGCGCAAGCGGAAACAGTTGCAAAATTTGGCCCTCTAAAGCCATATTTAATAGAAATTTGACCAGGCGCAATATCTGCAATTAATTTTGGGATGAAGAAAGGATTGAATTTTGGTGTACCGTCACCAGCAGCATAGGTCATCATTTCATTTTGAAAAGTTTCCAAACCACCAACACCAGCTCCCCAGATAACACCGACTCTATCTTTGTCAATGTTTTCTAAATCTAAATTTGAATCGATAATAGCTTCATCAGTAGTCACCATGGCGTACTGAGTGAATTTATCCATTTTACGAGCATCTTTTCTATTAATAAACTCTGAAACATCAAAGTTTTTTAATTCACAAGCAAAACGAGTTTTGAACTTGGACGCGTCGAAACGCGTAATTGGAGCTGCCCCGCTAACACCGTTAACAAGACCATTCCAATATTCTTCTACATTATTACCAATTGGTGTTAATGCACCAAGTCCAGTTACTACAACTCGTTTTAATTCCATATAAAAATTACTTTTTTGCGTCTTCTATATAGCTAATTGCTTGACCAACAGTTCCAATATTCTCCGCTTGATCATCTGGAATTTGAATGTCGAATTCTTTTTCGAATTCCATGATTAATTCTACAGTGTCAAGTGAATCAGCTCCTAAATCGTTAGTGAAGCTTGCTTCTGTTG
>JADWMI010000503.1 GCA_015767395.1 Bacteroidota bacterium
AAATAAGTCCTATTATCTACATTATTTTCTTTACGCTTACCGGCGCTTCTTTATCTATCCAAACATTAATGAGTGTATTTGGAATTGCTGTTGGCTTATTTTTCTTACGAATGATTACGATGTTTTTTGGTGGGATTTTCGGGGTTTATGCCGCAAACGATTTTAAAAAATATGCATTTATTGCCTGGATGCCATATCTTACCCAAGCTGGTGTTGCCTTGGGATTGGCAACTATTATTTCAGATGTATTTCCTGGTTGGGGACATGAATTTGAAACCATTATTATAGCCATTATTGTACTCAATCAAATTATAGGACCACCACTATTTAAATGGTCTTTAAATTTTGTAAAAGAAAGTCATTTACGTGCAAAAATGTCGGCATTTGACGGAACAAGAGATGCCGTTATTTTTGGTTTGGAAGATCAATCTGTTTCCTTGGCAAATCAGCTTAAAAAAAACAACTGGGAATCACGAATTGTTAATTTCGATAAAAAAAATAGCAAAGAAGTAAAAGATTTTGAAGTCTTAAGTTTACCTTCTATCAGTTTCACTGCTTTAAAAACGTTAGAACTTGACAAAACAGAAGCTATTATTTTAATGCTTTCTGATGAAGACAATTATAAAATAGCAGAACTTGTTTATGAACATGTTGGGACCAAAGAAGTCATTGTTCGTTTGAACAATCGTGATAATTTTCAAAAATTTCACAAGCTTGGTGCTTTAATTATTGAACCTGCTACAGCAATGGTAAGCTTGTTAGATCATTTTGTACGCTCACCAAACGCAGCCTCCTTATTGCTTGGAATGGATGAAGGTCAGGATTCAATGGACATTGAAATAAGAAACAAAGACATTCATGGTATGCGTTTACGTGATTTACGCTTACCTTCTGATGTGCTGGTGCTTTCTGTAAAAAGAAAAGGACAGTTATTAGTGTCTCACGGTTACACCCGTATGAGATTGAAGGATATTATTACATTGGTAGGTGCAAAAACCAGCCTAGAAGAACTTAAATTTAAATTTGACACATAATGTTAGGCTTAAAACTTCCAACCGATCCTCGCTGGGTAAATATTGCCGAAAAAAATATTGATGATATTTTAATAGACCATGCCCATTGCGAATTAAAAGCAGCATCAACTGCGAACTCATTAATCATGAGTTTTCCAGAATACTCAGATTTGGTGACCGAAATGGTTTCAATAGTAAAAGAAGAAATGAGTCATTTTAACATGGTTCACGAACGTTTGCTAAAACGAAATGTTCAATTGGGTAGAGATCGAAAAGATTTATATGTACATGACTTATTAAAATTTTTCCCAAAAGGCGGCAGTAGAACTACCCAATTGGTACATCGCTTGCTTTATGCGGCTTTGATAGAAGCAAGAAGCTGTGAACGATTTAGATTGCTTTCTGAAAACATTCAAGATCAAGATTTAGCCAAATTTTATAGAGATTTAATGGCTTCTGAAGCCAACCATTATGCCTTATTTTTAAACTTTGCCCGTACATTTGGGGAACGAAAAGAAGTAGATGCAAAATGGAATGACTTATTAGACTATGAAGCCAGTTTAATGAAAAATTTAGGTACACAAGAAACCATTCACGGTTAATAGCTCAAAAAATGTATAGCAAAGAAGAATCGGCGCAATTAAGGAAAGAATTTTGGACAAGTTTTGGGAAATCATTTCCCAGAAAATGGCTGTTATACAATACGAAGATAAAAGGATTTAATTTTAAATTTGCTGCCGACAAAAAACAAGCTTTGGTTTGTTTAGATATAGAATCTACCTATAAAACCAAAAACGAACTACTCTACCTACAGGTTTTAGAATTAAAAAATATTTTATCAGAAGATTATTTACCTGATGTTATTTTTGACGAACTCTATGTATTGGATAATGGTAAAATAATTCATAGAATTTATGTTGAATACAATGGTTCCTTTAATATTCACGACAAGAACACCTGGCAAAACGTTTTTGTTTTTTTTAAAGAAGCCATGAATCAATTCGAAGAATTTTATGACTTATACGAAGATTTTATTAAGCAGGCTGTTTATTAAGAAATGGCTAAAGGCTAAAGGCTAATGGCTAATGGCTAATGGCTAATAGCTAATAGCTTCTTCTAAAACAATGGTTTCGACTCGGCTCAACCGCCACACGTATCACCCTTCACCTTTTCGTTGTTCACTGATTTCCTGATACCA
>JADWMI010000504.1 GCA_015767395.1 Bacteroidota bacterium
AAATTCAGACATCAGGTAAAAAAAGATGGAGTTAAACCAGTTAAAAATTTAGACAAATGGTAAAACTTCAAATTAAATATATACTGGTTTTTTTAATATTTTTATTGAGTATTTCAATTCAGGCACAACGGCATTTAATTGGAGATGTAACAATTAATAAAAGTACTGTATATGTCGGTGAACCCGTAGAAGTTAGTGTATCTATATTCACATCTACGTGGTTTACAGAAGGTGTTAATCCAGGGAATATTAAAGTAAATGATGCCTTTACTATTTATTTTAGATCATTAAGTACTTCAAAACAAATCAATGGAAAAACGTATGCAGGTGTAATTATGTACTTCAATGTGTTTCCTTATGATGAAAAAAATATTGAATTTCCTGCTTTAGAATTCACAGTAAAAACACCTGATGATGGTGGTTTTAAAGGTGTAAAAAGAACGGTGAAAACCCCATCGAGAGCCATAAAAGTAAAATCGGTACCTCCAGGTTTTAACAGAAGTCAATGGCTAGTTACTTCAAATATGACTGTTTCAGATAATTGGTCTAACAATAAAAATGAAGTAAAAGTAGGTGATGTTTTAGAACGAAAAATCACAAGAAATGTTTCTGGAACTGTTTCCGAATTAATTTCACCAATCATTTGGGATAGTATTCCACATGTGAGTTTGTATCCAACAAGATCAGAAGTGAAAAACAACAAATTAAAAACAGCAATTAGTGCCAGAAGAACTGATGGAACTAGGTATTTGTTTGAGAAAGAAGGAACTGTTGAAATTCCTGAAATGGTGTTAAATTGGTGGAATCCATACGCCAAAAAACAGTATAAGCGCACTTTAAAAGCACGCGTTATTAAAGTATTGCCAAATCCAAATTTGGGCATGTTGGCAACTATGCGAGATTCTTTAAAAGTTTCAATACCTGTTGAACCTGGAGGAATTGAAGCAGCCGAATCATTAACTGTTTTTGGACTGTCAACTAAACAATTTATATTGCTTTTAGGGAGTTTATTAGTTGTACTTTATGTTCTGTTTAGAATTGCTAAAAACGTTTATAAAAAACTAAAACTGAACAAGGAGACCTATAAAGTAAGTGAAGCTTATTTTTTTAAACGGTTTTTAAAAGCGGTGAAAAAAGAAAATTCAAATGAAATTATGAATGCATTATACCGATGGATTGATAAATTGCAACTCGAAGAGCCAACAGCTCAATACTTTGTTTCAAAATATGCAAAAAATGAATTGAGCCAAGATTTAGTTCAAATGATGAAATCTATCAATAATAAGCAATCTGTAAAACTGAAACTAATTACAAACCCTTGGATAGAAGCAAGATTTAAGTTTTTAAATGATACGGAAAATGTGAAATTGAATGATTCAAATGACTGGGTAAATCCATAAACTTTTGTTTGTTTGTCTTAACTCATTTTTAGAAATTTTTGCTTGCAACTTGCGTTCCGTTTTTATAAATTAAATTCATAGTGCTATTTGCAATTATATTTAAATAATGTTAAGTTGGTTATTATCAGGATAATATTTAATATCTTTAATTAAAATCAATTAAAACAATAAATATTATGAAAAAAAACAGAACAAATTTCTTTCAACTTTTGTTGATGAGTGTATTCCTAATTTATAATGTGGGAGATGCATTTGCACAGGCAAAAAAACCAAACATCCTTGTTATTTGGGGTGATGATATTGGTTGGGCCAATATTAGTAAGTATAACCATGGGATAATGGGTTATCAGACCCCAAATATTGATAGAATTGCGAATGAAGGGGCAATGTTTACAGATTGGTATTCGCAACAATCATGTACAGCTGGTAGAGCAGCTTTTATCTTAGGGCAACATCCTTTTAGAACGGGATTGTTAACCATTGGAATGCCGGGGTCAAAACAAGGAATTAAGGAAAATCAAGCCACCATTGCGGAATTATTAAAACCTTTAGGTTATACTTCAGGACAATTTGGTAAGAATCACTTAGGAGATCAAGATGAGCATTTGCCAACAAATCATGGTTTTGATGAATTTTTTGGAAATTTATACCATTTAAATGCTGAAGAGGAGCCAGAAACCTACTATTATCCAAAAAGTGAAGAGTTTCATAAAAATTATGGGCCAAGAGGAGTAATTCATTCCTATTCTGATGGGAAAGTTGAAGATACAGGGCCTTTAACCAAAAAACGTATGGAAACTGCCGACGAGG
>JADWMI010000144.1:0-1738 GCA_015767395.1 Bacteroidota bacterium
TATTTTTAGTCAGCTCACCTAAATCACTAAATTCATTTTGCAGGTTTTGATGTGCTGTTAAGAACGTTTGATTGCTTTCTTTTATGATTTCAATTGTTTTTAGGCGTTCCCTTTCAGCAGCACTTATTAAAAACATAGATTCTTTAACCAATTTCTGACTCAACATACGTTGTCTGCCGGCAATGTTGATGATTCTAGAATCGTTTAGCTGTGAATTTAAATGATTTTGGATTAAAATCTGCGCAATAACAATGGTTGCCGCTATCAATAAAAACGCCATTATATATAACCTTCTAAATTTATAAAAGGTTGAATTATCTAATGATATGTCATTATTTGATTCACTCATAAAAGTAAAAGTAGGTGAATTTACTTAGCTAAGTGCTTTTGTGATTAAAGCCAACGCCGATTCAGGTAGTTTTAATTCTAAAGCTGCTTTATGTCCTTTCTCCGACATTTTTTTCCAGGTTTTTTGAACGATGTCTATCAGTTTTTCTTCTGAATATTTTTCAGAAAATTTAGAAAAGTAAAATTCTAAAAACACCAAACAAACAACATCTTCCAACGTCTGGGTATCGGCATTTTTCTTCAGTTGTTTTTTTAACAACAAAAATTCAACTTCATTGATGGTTTCGGCATTATACCCAGCTTCACCCAAAATTTCCGAAGCCTTTTTTGCGTGAAAATCTTTTAAATCTTTTCGCCAAGTTAAATAACCAACCCGATTCATCTCATAGGAATCTCTTGGAATTTCCCAACGACAAATATGTTGACATCGAACTGTTAATTGCAATGCCTCAGATGAATTTGGCGCAAATTTATTCAATTGATTGGTCATTCTTTCTGCGTACAATAACTCCTTCGAAAATTCATTCCCTTCAAAAATTTCTTTGTTCGGGTCTAAAGAATTAGCTGTGTCAAATAACTGTATTGCCTTTTTAAATTTTTCTGATTGTATCATCGGTAAGATTTGAATTCAAATCTATTCAGAAAATCCGATATACACAAAGTTGTTTTCAACTTTCACCGGATAGGTTGCAATCGCCTCCAAATCTCCATTTAAATTTTCACCAGATGCTAGCGAAAATGTTTTTTTATGCATTGGACAAGCTACTTTTGGTATTCCTTTGTCATCGCCAATCATACCGCGAGACAACACCATTTCCATTTTATGCGGACAAACATTTTGGCAAGCATACCATTCTCCTTTTCGTTGAAAATTAAAAACGGCTATTTGCTTGTCTTTATATTTCACACAAACGCCGCCATCTTTTGGAAATTTATCTAAAGAAGCTGCTTTAAACCAAACTGCTACTTCACTTTCTTTTACTGTTTGATATGTTTTAACTAATGTTTCCATTTTTTTAAATTTAAAATAATGCTATTAAGTAAAATTCGTTTCAATTAAACTTTCCGTCAGTTCGAGTGATTTTCGATAGAAAATTGTATCGAGAAAAGGAAAATTAACCCTAAAAACTATTCTCGATATATTTTTCGCTTCACTTCATTACACAAAAAACACTCGAATTGACGTTTTTATTAATTAATCCCAAGCCGCAGGTTGTAATTGTTCTCTCATTGGAACAAAAACAATGTTATCATCCGCTTCTTCGGTGTTTACAAAATGCTGAAAACGCGAAACCATATCATCATTTTCAATGGCTTGTTTCCATTCACATTGATAGGCGTCTACTAACGATTGCATTTCTTCTTCCAATTCTTTTGCAATATTTAAACT
>JADWMI010000144.1:1838-2218 GCA_015767395.1 Bacteroidota bacterium
AATTTGTGTGGAGATCGCAGTCCTTTATACCTATTCTCCATTTCAATGGCAAAACCAACACTATCAGCCATTCCATATCTACACCAAGATGAACCGACACAACTTTTAACCGTTCGCAATGATTTTCCATAAGCGTGACCACTTTCAAAACCAGCATCAATTAGTTCTTTCCAAATTGCAGGTAAATCATTTAGCTGCGCACCGAATAAATCAATTCGTTGACCACCTGTGATTTTTGTATATAAATCGTATTTTTTTCCAACCTGACCAATTACAATTAATTTATCAGGTGTAATTTCTCCACCTGGAATTCTTGGCACAACAGAATAGGTTCCGTTTCGCTGAATATTTGCTAAAAATCGATCGTTTGAATCTTGAAT
>JADWMI010000144.1:2228-6294 GCA_015767395.1 Bacteroidota bacterium
AATAGGTTCCGTTTCGCTGAATATTTGCTAAAAATCGATCGTTTGAATCTTGAATAACTTCTTCTTTATTCGCTGTGTCATTATATAAACTTGCAAAAATTGAAGCCACTAAAGGTTTACATATTTCACAACCATCTCCCTTCCCACAAGCATCAATAGCTTCATCGAAAGAAGTGATTCTCTTTATTTTTAAAATTCCGAACAACTCCTGACGCGTATATTCAAAATGCTCACAAATGGTTTCTTTAACTTCTTTACCCAATGATTTCAAGGTTTCATTTACCAAATCAACCACCATAGGCTTACAACCTCCACAACCAGTAGTCACTTTGGTTTTAGTAATTACATCGGCTAAATTATTACAACCTCCATCGGTAATTGAACTGCAAATAGCTCCTTTTGTAACACTTTCACAAGAACAAACTTGGGCAGCATCTGGGATATCCATAGCACTTCCAAACGAAGAACCACCTTCGCCTCTAGCGCCCAAAATTAATTCTTCAGCATCCTCAGGAATAGGCAATCCGTTTAAATATATTTGATGAAACATATTATAATCAGAAGCATCTCCAATTAAAATACCTCCCAATAATTTTTTACCGTCGTGACTTACGTTAATACGTTTATATAAATCTTTTGTTTTATTTTCAAATAAAATGGAGTATCCTTTTTCAACGGGCATAAATGGTTCGCCAAAACTTGCTACATCAACACCTATCAGCTTTAATTTGGTCGACATATCAATATCGGCGCTCATTAAAGTTTCCGTCTTACCCAAAATTTGATCAGCAGCGACATCAGCCATTTCGTAACCAGGCGCTACCAAACCGTAAATCATATTATTGTACAAAGCAACTTCACCAATAGCATAGATAGTTTCATCATTGGTTTGCATTTTATTGTTCACTACAATTCCACCACGAACACCCATTGCCAAATCACATGTTCTTGCCAGTTCATCTCGCGGTTTTATCCCTGCGGAAACCACCAACATTTCAACATCAATTTTATCATATTCACCAAACTCCATTCCTTCAATAGCATCATCGCCTAAAATTTTATTGGTAGCCTTAGACATATGAATACTAATACCCATGGTTTCCAGTTTGTTTTTCAATACACTACTTCCACGCATATCCAATTGTCTTGGCATTAATTTTGGCGCAAATTCAACTACGTGAGGCTCTAAACCCATATCCATCACTGCTTTTGCAGCTTCTAAACCTAATAAACCTCCACCCAAAACTGCAGCTTTGGCATTCGGATTTCGTTTTTTAAGCTCCCCAGCATACGCCATCATACCTTCCAAATCCTCAATCGTTCTATATACAAAAACCCCTTTTTTCTCAATACCTTTAATTGAAGGAACAAAAGGAGAAGACCCAGTTGCCAAAACTAAGTAATCATAACTATACGTTTTATCGCTAATAGTAGAGATTGTTTTTGAAGCCCGATGAATATCAGTAACACGCTCATTCGTTATCAACTCAATATTGTTTTCTTCATACCAAGATCTCGGCGCCATTTCTAAAGCTTTCGCATCTCCATTTTCAAAAAACGCACTCAAATGAACACGATCATAGGCTGGTCTTGGCTCTTCACCAAACACCGTAATTTTAAACTTTCCCGAAAACTCCTTCGCTACAAATTTTTCACAAAATTTATAACCAACCATTCCATTTCCTATAACTAATATTGATTGCATATCTTTACGATTTAAGTATCACATGACAAAACTACGTATTTTTACTTAATAAACTACGTATTTATAAAATTATTTTACGTAGTATTGCAATATCATTGTTCAATTCAATTATAACACTACTTATGAAAGCACATATAAACAATCCGAAAGTAACTTTAGTTGGCGCGGGACCAGGAGATAAAGACTTGATCACTTTAAAAGGTATAAAAGCTATTGAACAAGCAGATTATATATTATATGACGCATTGGTTAATCCAGAAATTTTAGAATATGCTAAAAAAAATATCACATTTTTATATGTTGGAAAAAGGTTTAACAACCACGCTTATTCACAAGATGAAATAAACCAATTATTAGTTGACAAAGCTTTAGAATACGGACATGTAGTAAGGCTAAAAGGCGGAGATCCTTTTGTTTTCGGAAGAGGAAGTGAAGAAATTGATTATATTGAATCCTTTAATATTAATACTGAAATCATACCAGGAATCAGCAGCGCTTTAGCTGTTCCAGCATTACAAGGTATTCCTTTAACCAAAAGAAATGTAAACGAAAGTTTTTGGGTAATTACAGGCACAACTTCCAACGGAAATATATCAAAAGACATTAAACTTGGCGCACAATCTTCCGCAACCTTGGTTATTTTAATGGGACTACGTAATTTCTCATTGATTTTAGAAGAAATAAAACATCACAGACATAAGTATACACCGTTTGCCATTATTCAAAATGGATCATTACCCGAAGAAAAAATAGTTATTGAAACCCTCGAAAATTATAAAAATGCAATCGAAGCTATAGACTACACAAAGCCAGGAATCATTGTAATTGGGGATGTTGTAGCCGAACATTCTTCCTATTTAGATGAAGAAATTCAACGTGTACTAAGCGCGTCTTTTTAAACACATCACAATATTTCAATTTCAAATTAAGAATATTTAAAAATTAACTTCTATAATTTAAGATATTCCTAATAATTATCAAAATACGTATTTTTTAAAGTCTAAAACTACGTATTTATACGTATTTATACGTATGTTTGCTCAAAATAAATTATTATGAGCACAATTACCTTAGACAAAGCAACCAAATTAGAACTTCTAAAATTCAAGAACCCAGCAACAAGAACTTTCTGGATTACATCCATTGCATTTTTTCTTTGCTTTTTTGCTTGGTTTGGTATAGTACCATTTATGCCAGATGTAGTTAAGGATTTAGGTTTAACTCCAGATCAAAAATGGAACTCTATCATATTAGCAGTTTCTGGAACTGTTTTCGCTCGCTTATTAATAGGGAAGTTAACTGACAAATACGGACCAAGATTGTGCTACACTTGGTTATTAATGCTAGGAGCCATTCCCGTTATATTAATTGGTTTTGTCCAAACACCGCTACAGTTTTTAATCTGTAGATTGTTTATTGGATTTATCGGCGCTTCATTTGTAATTACCCAAGTACACACATCCATTATGTTTGCTCCAAACATTGTTGGAACCGCAAACGCAACCTCAGCAGGCTGGGGAAATTTAGGCGGAGGCGCCAATAGATTGGGAATGCCAATAATTGCAGCCGCTGTTGTAAGTTTTGGAATTGCAGACCAAGCAGATGCCTGGAGATACTCAATGATTATTGCAGGAATTATTTGTTTCCTAATGGGAATTGTTTATTACTTTTTTACCCAAGATACCTTAAACGGAAATTTTAAAGAGCTAAAAGAAAAAGGAGAAATGCCGACAACTAAAAAAGATCAGGTTGGTTTCTTAGAAGTATTAAAAGACTACAGGGTTTGGATTTTATTTTTTGTATACGCAGCAAGCTTTGGAATTGAACTAACAGTTTACGGAACTATGGATGATTACCTGCAGAATACATTCCAATTAAAAAGAGCTACAGCAGGAAACATTGTACTTTCCTTTGCTTTAATGAATATTTTCGCAAGAACTTTGGGAGGCTTTTTCGGAGACCGATTTGGAAACAAATACGGATTGAGAGGACGGGTTATTTTCTTAGCCCTAATTCTTGCTTTAGAAGGTGTTATGTTGGCAACTTTTTCAAGTATTACAGTTCTTTCTTTAGGAATTGCATTTTTAATTGCATTCAGTTTAACAGTGCAAATGGCAGAAGGCGCAACATTCTCAGTCGTTCCTTTTATCAATAAAAAAGCCATTGGATCTATCTCTGGAATAGTTGGTGCCGGTGGAAATGTCGGTGCATTTTTTGCAGCTATGTTGCTAAAATCAAAATCTTCATTTGCTGAAAAAGCTGCGATTACTGCAAGCCAAGGACTCCCTCAAGAAGCTATTGACCTGGCTCAATCTTCAGCTTCAGCAGCAGCCGTTTCAAGTGGTTATTTTATCATTGGAG
>JADWMI010000505.1 GCA_015767395.1 Bacteroidota bacterium
ATACCTTTCCCTTTATAAGGCTCAGGAACTTTAAACGATCTAATTAATGCAGCAACTTGAGTTACAAATAAATAAGAATATCCTAGAATAAAAAGTTTGTTAGCTTTTAAACAAAAAATATCTAAATTTTTTGGAATCTTAAGATAGACACCATGGCTATACCCTAGTTTAAAATGTAATAAATCTGAGTTCGATATCTTTAAAGTAGAAACACGAAAGCCTACACCAATAAGATTAAGTTTTTTACAAAAAAGAAGTGAAATATCTAAAAGCATTTGTTTTAACAAATGGACCTGAGTCCCTTGTATAGCTTTTAATTTTTTTTTTTCATTATTTGATATACCGAAAAAAGGCTCTCTAGTTATCTTAATTATTCTTTTTTTCCTTTCAATAATTACTTTAGTTTTTAATATTAATGCTTTTTGCACAAAAGAATTCGCGAAAATAACAATACACTTAGTGTCACAATAGTACATATATTTTTTGGAATCTTAATGATATGTCTCTTTGTGATATAATTCATTTTTATTTAATCATGAATAAAGGCTTTCCTCCTGTTTGACTTTTTTTGCATTCATAAATTGTCATTAAACCTTTAGGCGTAGTCATTATAGTAATACTTTTTTTTGAGTCAAATTTTCATAATTGTGATGCTGAGTAATATATATGACGACTAGGTTTAAAAACAAATTTTATCGAATTTATTACCGGGTCTCCGTTTTTATATTTCAAAAAAATCTTCAGCAAATTTGAATCTGAATTAGAGATTTTATAGCCTAAAATAAAGCCTTCATCTCAAAGAATATTCAGAAAAGCAATAGTTAACTTTGTTTTTGGTTGGTACATAAAATTTCTTCGAGAAATCTGGCTGTTTTTTAGATTAGCAGATATATTTCATAAAGTATTTTTCATAAAGAAGTTTTGACGTGTTTAGAGACAGGTTCGAACTGCCGACACAAGGATTTTCAGTCCTTTGCTCTACCTACTGAGCTATCTAAACTTTTAAAACGACTTTTCAACAAAATTTCACCATAAATATCTAACAATTTTAAAAATGTGTATGCCGTTTTATTTGATCATTTTTTCTGCTTAAAAACTACTAAATATGCTAGTTTTTTTTTAAAAAATTTAGATCTAAACTTGTCGCATTTAATTTTAGATAACAAAGTAAAGTTAAGTGGTCTATTATAGAAGCTAAACCTAGTTTCTATTTTAATATCTGAAAATAATGTTGTTTTAATTATTTTTCAAGTGGTTAAAAATTTAGTTATTTGGGATATGTGAATTTTTAACTTTTTACTGTATACGCGATATTCAAATTGTTCTTGAGATTTTTTATTGACATGTGGTGATTGTAGCGTAGAAAAAAAAGAAAACTTTTTCTTTTTTTGTGATTGTATAGCATGTAATTTTAATTTAAAAGCTTTATTTCTTTTAAATTTGTAAAAAAATTTTAGAAAATTTGTTAATGAACTCAAATTTTTTGAATAAATAGATACAATAATAAACATAAACTTTATGGCTTTTAGACGACACAAATTGAATAAAAAATTTTTATTTTATAAACCCAAAAAAGTGTTGGTTTCTTTAGACAACGCTCAAACAGGGCAAATCTTAATTTAATTGCTACCTCATGGGAATTGTACCAGAATTAAGAGTATTTAACGAAATTTAGATGCAGTTTTTGCGTTTGTGTGAGTACGCTGGCCTCTTACAGGTAAGCCGCGCAACCGTCGAATTCCTTTATACGCTTTGATTTGTATTAATTTTTTTGCTAGTATAATTTTTTCTTTTTTTAAGTTGTTATTTATCAATAAGTTTAAACTTTCTATGCATTTAATTAATTTTACAATTTGATCAGGCGTTAGCTTTGATAGCTTACAATTATAAGATAAGCCTAATTTTTTGCAAATTAAAAAGGATTGGAATTGACTGATTCCAAAAACCCTAGTTAAAGAAAAATAAATTGATTTATTTTCTAATAGTTTTGTTTCTAATATATATATCATTTATAGGCTATAAATGTGTGTAATTTCAACTAGCATATTAATACTCATATGAATTGAATTTAAAAAAATTTCTGGGTATAACCCAATAACTATTGTCCCAGAGATTAGTGGTAGAAAAATGAACGCTTCTCGCTTATTGATATCAATATAATTCTTTAAGTATTGAATTTTTACATTACCATAAGAGATTCTATTA
>JADWMI010000506.1 GCA_015767395.1 Bacteroidota bacterium
TAAATCAGTTAATTCTTAGAGCTGGAATTGGTTTGGCCTACAACACCAATCCATATGACAAGGAAACTAATAATAAAAATACTGCCTTTGGATCAGCTATAAACTCAAGTACTTATTTTAAACTTTATTATCAACGGGAATATATTCTTGGAAACTTAGGTGTTACAGCAGGATTGACTTTTGTACATGCTTCCAATTCGAATGTGAAATCTCCAAATTCAGGCGTTAATGTATGGGCAATAACAGCTGGACTTAATTATAATTTAAGTCCTAAAGAAAAAACCATCACATTCAAACCACCTATAGATACTTTAAAAGTAACTGAACCTATTAAAATTAATTTAGTCGTTAGAGGAGGTGTAAATGAATCTCCAATTATTGGGAGCGGCTTGAAACCTTTTTTTGTTGCTTCTGCTTATATTGACAAACGCATTAGTAGAAAATCAGCATTTCAATTGGGTGGTGATTTGTATATATCACCTATGCTTAAAGATTATTATGAATTAAACTCATCCATTCCTCGTTCCAATTTAAAGGAAACAGATTCTTTTTCAAGAATAGGTATTTTTATTGGTTATGAACTTTTTATTCATAAACTATCTATTGAAGGCCAGCTGGGGTATTATGTAAAATATCCTTTCGAATTTGATGGGCGTGTTTATGAAACTTTAGGCTTAAAACGTTATATCAATGATAAGTGGTTTGCATCAATTCGATTAAAAGCACATGCAGCAAATGCTGAAACTGTAGAATTAGGAATTGGGATAAGGCTTTAAAAATTATGAAATATTACGTTACTTTTTGGTTTTTAATACATTCATGTTTTGCTGTTTTCTCACAAAATGACAGCACACGATACTCGAACTTTCAAGCAGACTTTTTTTATGGGTTAATTATTGAACACGACACCTCTTTGGATGAAGCAATACAAGGAAACGGCTATGGTATATTATTAAGTTATAATAAAGTAAGTAACAAAAATACCAAATTTAATACGCTTTACAATTACCCTGAAAGCGGTTATTCATTTATTTACGAGAACTTTAATTCAACTATTTTAGGCGAAGCCTTTGGCGCATATCGCCACTATACCTATAATTTAAATCCTTCAAAGAAAAATCATTTAAAATTAACTACTGGTTTTGGCTTGGGATATGCCACAAAACCATATAATGCAATAGATAACAATCTAAATTTTGCTATTGGATCTCATTTTTTAGCCTCTGCATATTTTAAACTTCAATATATTCAACTATTTAAAGACCAAAACTTGAGTCTTAATTCAGCCATAAATATTATTCATTTTTCAAACATGAGTTTCAAAAATCCAAATCTTGGTATAAATACATTGGCTTTTAATGTTGGTCTAAATTACAAACTAAGGCCTGTTGAAATTTCTAAAAAAGATTCCATATTCAGCTTGGATAAAGCTCTAAAATATTATTTAATTCTTAGAGGTGGTTACAACCAATCAAAAGTAATTGACAGCGATCTCTACCCTTTTTTCACTGCAACATTTGAACTAGGTAAAAGCATCAATCATTATTCAACTTTAACAGGAGGTGTTGAATATTTCAATTCTCAATTTTTAAAAACCTACAGCAAATATATAAATATTGAAGAAGGGCAAAACTACCCTGAAAATAATGCAAGTCGTGTTGGAATTTTTGTTGGACATAAATTAACACAAAATCATTTTTCTTTTATCACACAAATTGGTTTTTATATTTACCAACCAGTGCCTTATGAAAGTAAGGTATATGAGCGGTTTGGCTTTCACTATAAATTAAGTAAACATTTGTTTGCAGAAATTAGCATGAAAGTAAATTTATTTAGAGCCGAAGCTCTAGAATTTGGACTTGGTTATACTTTTTAGTTTAATACCTTTGAAACTTATATGAAAAAAATAATTTACATTTTTACACTACTTATTTTTGCAAGTTGCAATGACGAAAAATCTAACAACTGCTTTCAATCCGCTGGTAAAATTACACAAGTTGAAATTGAATTACCAATATTTGATAGGGTTGTCGTACACGAACGAATTGAATTAATTATTACAGAAGGTCCTGAACAAAAAGTAATTGTAGAAAGCGGTGAAAATTTAATACCAGATATAACTGTTGAAGTAATTAACAATGAATTGGTATTAACCAACTACAATACCTGTAATTTTTTCAGGGAATACGATCTTACAAAAGT
>JADWMI010000507.1 GCA_015767395.1 Bacteroidota bacterium
ATGGCTTATGAGAATTACAGGTTATAAATAAAAAGACAACGATTACCAAACAAAATGAATTTTAGCTCAACCGTTACCAAACATTCTTAAAATTTTTACCACGACCTGAACAATAAATTAACAAACTGATAATAAATACATTACACCTGATTTAATACAATGTGTAACGTGTTTTTTTGTACGGTTTTGTAAATGTAGTCATAATGGAATACTTCATTAGGAATCCAAATAGGTTCTCAAACCCTCAAATAAAGGCAAGTTATAGTTCAATATATAAAGTTTTTATTTGATAGTTATTTTAAGACATTTGATATATATATCAAATTTTGAATATTCTAAATATCTTAAAGCATAACCATCCACCCATTTATAAATTAATTTTTATTAACTTCATGAAATAAAAACCCATATATAAAAGCCTTTTCCTTAATAATTGAGTTATACTCATTTGCACCATAATGACCAGTTTTATCCTGTGACCAAAGTAATATTGGATTTTTTTGAGACGGATTATTCTGTAGTTTAGCTGCGAACTTATAAGAATGATACGGAGGAACTCTGTTATCATCACTTCCTGTAACTATTAACATAGACGGATAATTTATTGTATTATCAATCCCATGGTAAGGTGAGTACGAAAGTAAATTTTTAAATTCTATTTCATTTTTCACAGATCCAAATTCAGAAATATTCCTATATTTTGAGCCAACCGCAGAATTTTCAAATCTTAACATGTCTAAGACTCCCACATCTATAACTGCTGAACCGAACAATTCAGGCTTCTCAATTACTGCTGAAGCAGCTACTAATCCTCCATGAGAAGAACCTGTTACTGCAATTTTTTTTGATTTTGTATATCCTTCTTTAATTAAATACTCAGCTGCCCCTGAAAAATCTAAAATTGAATTTTTTTTATTTAAATTTTTACCATTTTCCCACCATTTTATACCGTATTCACCTCCTCCTCTAACATTAATATATGCAAATGCTCCTCCATTTTCAATAAAATAAATTGCACCTGGATTGTAACTAGGCTTTGCTATGGTTCCATAACCGCCATACGTTTTTAAAAGAAAAGGTGTATTTCCATTTTTATTTAAAGAATCTTTATAAACAATAAACATTGGTACATTTGTTCCGTCATGTGAAATGAATTTCTTCCTCATAAATTTGTAGTTTTTTGCATTAAACCGAACTTCTGTTTTACCAAGATATTTAAAAGAATAATTGTCCAAATCTAGCTTACAAATTACAGAGGGAATTGTGTAAGATGAAACTTTGAAGTAAACCCCTTTGAGTTCCTCTGAATAAATTAAATCATGAACACTTAATCCTTCAGGTATTGCTATTTCCCCTAAAACTTCAGCATTAAAGTTTACAACAGAGATTATTGAAGATTTTTCAGATTGATATGAAATTACTATTTTTTCATCAATTATATCGAACCCCGTAAAAACAGAACCTTGATAAGATGGACTTAAAATTTTCCATTTTTTAGGCGCTAAAATTGGAAATGAAATTAAAAAATATTTATCTTTAATTGATGTTAACGCAATAATCGTATCAGTTTTAAAATGGCGAATACTTAATTCATATTTAATATTCTCAAACATTGGTTTAAATTCCAAATTATTGTTTTTTGGATCTAAACAATAGTAACTAAACTCTTTGTTCTCTGGGTTTGATTTTTTGATTAAATATAAACTTTGGTTAGTTGCACCATAGATCTGTATTGTTTCATTTTCATCTTCTACCTCTAAGACAAGTTTATCTTCAATCTGTTCAGTCCCCAGTTTATGATACATTATGCTTGGAAATGATCTTTTGCCCTGTGCAGAAATAAATTGATATTTCTTATAAAAAAAACCTTGCCCAAACCAATAAATTTCTGAAGATATTGTATGCTTTAGTGTCTCTTTAAAATAATGTCTTTTCTTAATTTGGACAATTTTTATTTCTTTCCAATCACTACCATTCCTACTGTATTGATATGCTAAAAACCTTCCATTTTTAGATGGTGTTAAATCCGTAAATATTATCTGATCTTTTCTTGAAATTGAATTTGGACTAATTATTTTTTCGAAACCACCTTGATTTCCTTTGGAATAATAAATGGAAGGAGTCGTGTTATAGCCCGAATACATTAACGAAAAATACAACTTATCATTTCTAATCGGATTAATAAAATCATCAT
>JADWMI010000145.1 GCA_015767395.1 Bacteroidota bacterium
TGTCTAAATTTTTAACTGGTTTAACTCCATCTTTTTTTACCTGATGTCTGAATTTTCGTTGTAAAAACAGGGCCGGATCATCATCAACTTTCCGCATCAATACTTTTTGAGCAGCATCTTGTTTACCCGATTCAAAATCATCAGGAACCTCCTCTAATTCTTTTCCTTTTCTAACATCGGTACCCACTGTTTCTTCCAAACGTTCTTTCTCCATATCCTCTTTAGTAGCCTCCTGTCCACCTCCACTTAAATCTTCTGGACTTTTATTTTCCTCGTTTTCAGCAGTCGGTTTTTCCTTGGATGCTTCCTGTGCGTCCTCAACTGTAGCTTCACTTTCACCAGCCATAATTTGCTGAGCTGCTTTTAAATTTTCTTTAGCCTTTTCATTCTCAGGATCCATTTCAATAGCCTTCCCAAAGGCCAATTCTGCAGCTGCATAGTCACCGTTTTTATAGTAACTAATACCTAAATTATAAGCGCCCATTGCCGTGGTATCTTTTTGGAAGGCATTTATAGCCTCATCAAAATTACCCGATTTATAGTAGGCAACTCCTTTTCTTAATGGGTCAGTATAGGTTTCACCTGCTTTTTCATACGCGCCCTTTTCAGCTAATTTCTGAGCCTGATAATCTTTGGTTTCCCATAAATCTTTAAATGATTGATTTTCATTTGAACATGATGATAAACTCACCATAAACAACAATGAGAATACTACCCAACCTTTTCTATACCACATTAAGACAAAAAAAGCGAACGGAATAATGAACCAATAGCCTTCATCTTGCCATTCATTTTTTATGTCATCATTTTCTTCATTAAATTCTAAATTGCTACCAATTGATTTAGCCAATAATTCCATATCGCTATTATCAAGGGTTAGCATATTGACGTGAATATTTTCAATGGAATTTAGCTTATTCATCACATCTGAATTTAAAGCTGAATGGACTACTTTTCCTTTAGAATCCTTTAATGTTTTTTTGCTTCTAGGCGCTGGAACATTTGCTCCAGCTATGGTATTCATTGGAATAACTTCGACAATACTATTGTTATTTGAAACAAATTTTTGAAGCAAAGCAAACGTTTCATTTGTTAGGTCATCAGTTATCAAAATAAGTTTAGCTGTTGCTGTTGTAACACTTGTTAAGGTATCAGTTAATCGCAAAGCCGCTTCTAAATTAGTGCCAGGATACGGTATTGTTGCAGGTGAAAGTCCGTCTAAATGCGTGCTAATAATTTTATAATCGCGTGTTAACGGCACAATTGTATGTGCAGAGCCAGCAAAACCAACTAAGGCAATCCTAGCTTTGGGATTTTCAGTTAATAAATCTTTTATTTTAAATTTTGCTCTTTCTAATCGGTTCGGCTGAATATCAGTAGCCATCATACTTTGTGATAGATCCAATGCAATAACAACGGGTGTTTCTAGTTTTTTTTCAGGGACTTCCGACATTTTCCATGTGGGTCCGGCAACGCCAATTGTAGCAATAGACAATATGAAAACCAATGCAATTTGCATCCATTTTTTTAAAGATTCACTTCCTTTTTTAATTACATATGGTCTTAAATGAGGTGCTATTACTTTTTTCCATTTAATATCTTCTCTTGAGCCTACCAACGATAAAATTAAAATGATGGCCAATGGGACAAATAACCATAGGAAATCAGGTCTTAAAAAGTGGAATTGATTCCAATCGATATTTTTTAAAGCATCAATCATTAGACTCCTTATTTTTAAATTGACGTATCACTTTTAAAACACTTAATACAAGCGAATTAAAAATAGCTAAAAACAAAGCTAATGCCAACGGGTAATAGAATAATAATGTTTTAGGCTTAAATTCTTCTTCTTCATACTCAATTGGTTCCAATGCATTTAATTCATCATAAATTTCATTCAACCTTTCCGTATCAATGGCTCTAAAATATTGTGCGTCAGTCATTTCAGAAATTTCAATTAAGGTGCTTTCATCTAAATCAGAATTTCCGCTATTTGGATCTCCAATACCAATTGTATACACTAAAATAGCATCCTTTTTCGCCATATCAGCAGCATCTAATGGAAGAATATCAGTTCCTGCATCAACACCATCAGTTAACAACAACATTACTTTTGTTTGAATGGTATCCTGATCAAACATTTCAATTCCTTTTACAATGGCCTTTCCTATATTTGTCATTTGCCCCGCCATACCAACATCCGCTTCTTCCAACATCGCATCAACGGTAACCAAATCAGGTGTAAATGGTGCTTGAATATAAGCACTGGAACCAAAAAATATCAATCCCATTCTATCACCTTCTCTTTTATCAATAAAATCGTGCATCACACTTTTTACACCATCCCAACGACGTACTCGTTGTCCGTTATCAATCCAATCATTTTGAGCCATACTAAAGGAAATATCAGCAACTATCAAAAAATTTCTGGAGGTTTTAACCTTCATTTCAGGATCAGCAACTAATTGTGGCGAAGACAAAGCGACAAGTAGTAAAACCCAAATAAGCGTTAGCAAGGCAAATGAAAAGAAATTTCTTCTTTTTATCAATGCCGAATCTCTTGGTTTTTCACCTGTATACTCTTGTACTTTTTTAAAATTTGGAACCGACAATGAGGCACTTTTTAACCTTAAAGGTGGAAATAACCAATAAATTAAAAATGGTAACGGTAACAACCAAAACACCCAAAGATGCGCTATTTCAAAATTTTCAGGAATGTTCATTGATCCAGGTTTTGGTTAATTTATATATCGATTTTAAGCGAGTGTCATCAACTTCTTTTTTGCTGTAAATAGCATCGGTAAAATTGCTTGAATACTTAACAAAAGTACTTTTTTCGGATTTTGAATCTAAAAACAAAAACCAATCATTGCCGTACAATTGAGCTACTTGTTCTCTTCCAAAAGTTACCATTGCAACTTGTTTTAAAATAATATTTAGTTGATTTATTTTATATTGACTTTGAGTATTATTAGCTTCAATAAATTTTAATTTTTTAATCGCTTCTCTTCTATATTTATTTTTTTGATACAATTTCAACCATTTATAAAATAGGATACTCGCAACAATCAACAATACAACTCCTAATATTTTCCATCCAATAGTTTCAAAGGTAAACGGAAGTGGGTCTGGCTCTAAAATATCCCCCACCATTTCTGGTGAACTATCCTCTTCTTGCTGAAAACACAAAACAGCCATTGGATAAAACGAAATTATGTAATGGACTATTTTCATCTTTTAGACCCTTTTAAAATTTCTTTTAATTGCTGGTCAACATCTGTAACGGTATCGACTAAGATTAATGGTATTCTGCGCTTTTTCATTTGCGTTTCAAAGCTTTCATAATCGGCATTAAACCCTTGTTCAAATTTCTCTTTTATAGATTTTCTCGTTCCATCAACCAATACTTGTTTTTCTGCATCCCCAACAATCATTTTTGCTGTTGGGATTTGACGTTCCATTGGATCGTACACCTTAAATAAAACAACATCGTTATGCTGAGAAGTATAAGTAATATTTTTAATGACTTCTGGTGAATATCTATGAAAATCGCTAATAATAATCACCAAAAAATCGTGTGATACAATGTTTCTTATCTTTTGAAAAACTTCTTTTTGAGCAACTTCAAAATTAACTGGTTGTGTGTTTTCTAAATTTCTATTTCTAGTTACAATTCGTTCTAAAAAACGAAGGATATTTCTTCGATCTCTTTTCGGAAAAACAATATCTAACCCGTCATCAGCAAAAATAACTCCTCCCACTCTATCTCCTTCTTTTTGAATTCTAAAAGCAGCTAATGCCGCAAGTTCCGCAGCAACCACAGATTTTGTCTTTTTTTCTGAACCAAAAAACATTGATTTGGATTGATCTACAACAATTAAGGCTGGCTTTTCTTTTTCTTCGCTAAAAACCCTCGAATGTGTTTTTTGAGTACGAGCGGTAACTTTCCAATCAATATTTCTTATATCATCTCCAGCAACATAGTTTCTTACTTCTTCAAAATCCAATCCACGACCACGTAATTTAGAAGCGTGTTTCCCCCCTAAAATACTTCGTACCTTTTGCTTTTTAGCTAAAAAACTAAAACCAGAAGCAATGTGCTCCATCTTCAATAAATGTTGAAGTGAAACAAATACGTTTGGTGGATATTTTGTATCGTCTTTCATCGCAATTATATTTATCCAATAACTGCTACTTGTGTTAAAATCTCATCAATAACGGCATCTACAGAAATTCCTTCAGCATTGGCTTCATAACTTAATATTAAACGGTGACGCAAGCAATCATGCACTACCGCCCTAATGTTATCTGGAGTAACAGCTGTTTTTCCGTCCATCCAAGCATGAGCTCTACTTGATCTATCTATCGCAATAGTTCCTCTTGGGCTTGCCCCATAATCAAGAAAACTGTCTAGTTTCTTACTGTATTTTTCAGGGTATCGCGATGCTGAAATAACATCTACAATATAACGTTCCATATTTTCAGAAATACTGACTTTCCCAATTTCATCTCTTGCATCAAAAATAACCTGTGGTGATAATTTCTCAGTTTTTTCCTTTGTTTTATTGCTTTTTTGTTCATTTCTGTTTAAGCGCATAATGGCCAATTCAGAAGTGTCATCGGGATAATCAATAGTTACCTTCATTAAAAAACGGTCCATTTGAGCTTCAGGTAACGGATATGTACCTTCTTGTTCCACTGGATTTTGCGTAGCCATCACCATAAACAAAGGTTCCATTTTATAAGTTTTTCCAGCCACCGAAACCTGACGTTCTTCCATAGCTTCTAACAAAGCACTTTGAACTTTGGCAGGTGATCGATTTATTTCATCAGCTAAAATTAGATTATTGAAAATAGGCCCTTTTTGGAAAATAAACTTCTCTTCTGTTTCAGGCTGATAGATTTCTGTTCCTGTAATGTCTGAAGGCAATAAATCGGGTGTAAATTGAATACGGCTTAAACCACTATTCAGTTCTTTTGCCAACGACTTTATGGCTCTGGTTTTTGCCAAACCAGGTAAGCCTTCTAACAATACATTTCCATTGGCCAATAAAACCAATATAATTTGATTGATCAGCTTATCTTGTCCAATAATAGATTTGGACATGCTTTTCTTTAGAATTTGGATGCTTTCATATGCTGTCATAGCGTGATTTTTTTAGAATTTGACCAAAATTAAAACTTATTCAAGATAATAATTTAAAATTTTATTTTTTTCAAAAATTTGATTATAAAAAAAGGCAGTGAAAAAACTGCCTTTTTTTATAAATGTCATTTATTTTTAATTTTTTTTCGCCCTTTTCATTTGTTCTAAGACCTTATCTAAACTAAAACTCCCAACTTCTTGGCGTTGAGGATATTCTATAAACGTACCTAAAAATTCGGCAATTTTTGCTTGTGCTGGCACCATCATAAACATATGATCTGCTGCCCAATGGTTATAATCTTCAGAATCATGTTGTGCTCTTTCAAATGGATCACCGTAAAGATCCATTAACATCGGGAATCTTAACTCCGTATATTTTTTTTGCCAAACATCAAAACCGTGGTTTTCTTGTATTTTAAAATGCATTTTCCATCTGTTGTATCTAAAGGCATTTAAGCTTCCGTCATCATCAAAGTAAAAAATTTCCTTTCTAGGACTTTCTTCCGTTTGCCCTGTTAAATAAGGTAAAAAATTATAACCATCTAAATGAACTTTAAAGTTTCTACCATTGGCACTATGTCCCTTTAATAGTTTTTCTTTTACATCAGGTTCTCCTGCTGCTGCTAAGAAAGTTGGCAACCAATCTTCTCCTGAAATAATTGCATTACTCACTTGTCCTGGTTTAATTTTAGCTGGCCATTTCACTAAACAAGGCGCTCTAAAACCACCTTCCCAGGTAGTTGCTTTTTCTCCTCTAAAAGGTGTCATCCCTCCGTCTGGCCAAAAAATAATTTCAGCTCCATTATCAGTACCAAAAATTACAATAGTATTTTCTTCAATTCCTAAATCAGTTAAAGTTTTTGTTAATTCTCCCACAATTTTATCCAATTTCACCATTCCATCTGCATAGATTCCAAGACCCGTCTTTCCTTCTTCTTCATCAGTTAAATGTGTCCAAACATGCATTAATGTAGAATTGTACCAAGCAAAAAATGGCTCATCATCTCCAGCCGATTTTTTCATAAAAGCAATTGTAGCTTCTTTAGTCTCTTGATCTATCGTTTCCATTCTCTTTTTAGTCAATGGTCCTGTATCTT
>JADWMI010000508.1 GCA_015767395.1 Bacteroidota bacterium
TAATTAAACTCTTGCTTTCGGAACGTTGCTTGATTTTAAAAACCTTGGCAACTGCTGCTTCAGAAGTAGCATCACAGCCAATTCCCCAAACAGTATCTGTTGGGTATAAAAAAACTTGTTGATTTTTAAGTGTTCTAATACTATTACGAAGTTCCATTTCAATCATAATCAACTATGAATCTTGAGTATCTTGTTTGTATACGCCTATAAACTTTTTTAAATCTTTAAAATAAACTACAAATAAAGACCAAACTTTATTATAATAGCTTAACAATCTCCATTTTTTATTAGGCTGTAAGTTGTTAATGATTTCATCCTTTTTAGAACTAACTATATTAAAATCATCTAAATATTTAGAATGAACATTTCCATAGCCTGTAAAAAAATTCACCTTATTAAAATCATGAATTACACATAACCACAATCGTTTATTCTTAACTCGAATAATATTTTTCTCATATTTCCAGGATCCATGTCCACTTCTAAACCACACACTTTTCAAACAATCCTTTTTTTCTATTAAAGATATAAATGGATTGTATAACTGCTTTTTTAAACCAAGTAGAACCTTTGAATCTGCCTGCAAGATATAACCATCAATTAGGTCTATAGCCATATGTTCTTGACTATCAAAATAACTTTGAATAGTATTTATATAGTCTTTATGTAAACTATCATCATTATCTAAACGTGAGGTTATACAGTATTCCTTATTATCCAATAATTTAATATTCCTCACGATCTCTGGTAAAAAGTTATTCATACCATCAATAAAAAAGGGAACAAAGTTATCATAGGACTCATGAAGTTCTATTACTCTTTGCTTATAATTTTTAGGAGTATTAATATCAAAAAAAACCAGCCATTTAAAATTTTGATTCACTTGGTTTTTCACTGAAGGAAAGCAAAAGTTTTCAAATAATTCAAAACGATCTTTTAACCAAGCTTCTGACAATACTTTCTCATTTTTTTTGGTAATGGTCCAATCTTCTTTCCTTAGGTTAAAACGGGTGATTATATAATGTTGGAACATTTTTATTTTTTTGTGTAATTTAAATTAACTTTTTTTACGGAGTAATTGTTGTTTAAAATTTAAAATAATTCAATCTTTTTCGCATTTGGTATTTACGAAATAGATTTAACGGTTTTTTCTTTAAATAAGACCTGTCTTTTTCTAAAAAATTTAAGGTTGCATCAATTAATCTCCTACTCGATTTACCATCATCATAAGGGTGTGTAAATTCTATATAGCTATCAATTTCTTTCATTAAGTCCTTTGGAAAAGTAAAGGCTCTTTCAAGACTTTTCTCAATATCTTCAATCTCTTCAATATTCATTAAATGAGGCATCGGTTTATTATTTCTGAAGGTGACAACCGGTTTATGCTGTAATATAAACTCCGGAATTGCGGAAGTTGTATCAGAGAACATAATGTCTGCTATTTTAAAAATAGGAATAATGTCAGTTGTATCAAAATATTTTAAATTCTCACTCTCTAAACTTTTAAATTTTTCAACAATATCTGGTTTCATTTTTGGATGTAAAATCACTAAAAACTGCCACTTACCAATTAAGGACAACCGCTTTATTTCTTCATAAACTTCTGGAATATTGGCTAAACTATATTTAGTTGTAAAAGTTGAAGAAACCAGTACTGTTGGCTTATCATTTATTCTTGTTAACTTATTTGTATCTCTAAAAATTGGGTCAACCTTAGACCAACCAGTTTCTACAACTTCAAAATACTTGTGTTTCTTTTTTAACATATTAAAAGGCCCCGTAGTTGAAGGACCTTGAGTACAATATAAATCAAAAAAACCTCTTATTCTAAAATGCCCTTTTTTAAAGCTCCATTTATTCACTAAAAAACCATGAAAAATTTGAACTTTAATTCCTGGAAAAAAATAGGGAACAGCATCAGTAGCTACAAGAACTATATCTGGATTATAATCCATTACTTCTTCCACTGTATTTAATAAAGTCTCTTCTTTAGTTAAATAAGGCTTAGCACTTTCTAGTTCTGAAAACCATTTCACTTCGTGACCTCTCTCTTTAATTTCATCTTGAAGAGGCTTTCCTATGGGAACACTATATCCATGAGAGATATTAATTAAAAATCGTTTCATATTTGAGTAAATTTATATAAACAAATATATAAAAATTATACCGCTACATTGTTCTCACGAA
>JADWMI010000146.1:0-2783 GCA_015767395.1 Bacteroidota bacterium
AATAATGAATACACTTCAGAATGTATATTTTCCATCATTATTTGAAATCCATAAAAGAATTTCGCCTCTGAATATTGTACTTCGCTTACGAAATTCTCAGCTAAATTTTCATTTACAATACCGTCTGAAGCAGCAAAAAAGGCCAGAATATGTTTTATAAAATAACGCTCATCGTCATTTAATTTAGTTTCCCAATCAATTACATCTTGATGCAAATCAATTTCCTCAGCAGTCCAAATACTGGCTTCCTGTTTTTTGTACCATTCCCAAATATCTTGGTGTTGAATAGGAAAAATTACGAATCGATCTTTATTTTCTTGTAAAATGGGTTCAATAAATGACATTAATTGATGGTTTTTTAGTCGGTTTTTAGTTGTAAAATTCGGTTGAAACGAGAGAAACAAATATTGGGAAAAATAAAATAACATGAAAGGGTACTTATTCACATTTACAAGTAAGTTTTTAACATTTCTAACTATTTTTAATAAACGATTAAATACTCTTAAAAACTGATTATCAAGATTTTATATCTTTAAAAAAACACTGAGGTATTGATTATGCTAGCTTTGTTAGAAAAACATCGGATTAAAAAAAAGAGTGCATAAAAATGCACTCTTACAAAACTTTTTTATAAGCTTTTTAAGATAATTCTATCTATTATAGTTTTCTGCTACTTTCTCAAGTTCAGCATACCAATCTTCTCCATATTTTCGAATTAAAGCTTCTTTAACAAATTTGTAAACTGGAACTTGTAATTCTTTACCCAAAACACAAGCGTCATCGCAAATTGGCCAGCTGTGATAATTCACTGCCGAAAATTCGCTGTATTCCATAATTCGGACTGGGTATAAATGACAAGAAATTGGTTTTTTCCATTTAATTATCCCTTGATTGTACGCTTCTTCTATAGCGCATTTTGCAGTGTTTTTTTCGTCGAAAATTACAAAAGCACAATCTTTGTTATTAATCAGTGGTGTTTCATAATCTCCTTCGCTGGTTATAAACAACCCCTGATCTTCAATTGCTTTTATTCCTTCTTCTCTTAAAAAAGGTTTAACCAATGGATAAACATCCATTAATATTTGAAGTTCTTTTTCTTCTAATGGAGCTCCAGCCTCTCCATCTATACAACATTTACCCTTGCAGGCGTTTAAATTACAGACAAAATCTTTTTCTATAATATCTTCTGAAACTATGGTTTTTCCTAATTGAAACATCCTGCAAAAATAAACTATTTTTTTATATACTTTTGTTGTACCGAATAAATGATTGATTACTTTAGCCGGCCAAATTTAATTGTAAATACTATGGGTTTTGATCTGAAAGAAATTTTTACTGCAACAATGGTTTTATTTGCAGTTATTGACATTATTGGAAATGTGCCAATTATTATTGATTTAAGAAAAAAAGCAGGTCACATACAGTCTGAAAAAGCATCAATTATTGCTGGTATTATTATGATAGCTTTTTTGTTTTTAGGGAAAAGCATTTTAAACGTAATTGGTATTGATGTAAATTCCTTTGCTGTTGCGGGTGCATTAATTTTATTTTTTTTAGCCTTGGAAATGATCTTGGGGATATCATTATATAAAGAAGATGCAACCAATTCTGTAACAGTTTCTGTTTTTCCATTGGCTTTTCCATTGATTGCAGGTCCTGGAAGTTTAACCACTATTTTATCACTTAGAGCGGAATACGATACTATAAACATTGTAATTGCTATTCTTGTAAATATGATTTTTATGTACATCGTATTAAAAACATCTTCAAAAATTGAAAGGTTGCTTGGAGAAAACGGTATTAGTATTATTAGAAAAGTGTTTGGTGTAATTCTACTGGCAATTTCAGTAAAGTTATTTGCATCAAATATTCAGGGGTTATTTTTAACCACACCGTGATTCAAGATATAATCGAGTAAAAAAATTAAATAGCCTTCTTATCTAAATGGTTATTAAAAAAGCAGCAGATAAATTACGTCCAGAGGCACTAATAGCGGATGCAAACTCTTTATAATGGACATCAAAAATATTATCAAGATTCAGGAAAAAACTAAAATTCTTGTTTAATTTATAATTTGCATTTAAATTAACAATACTCCAACCGGGACTTCCATAATATGCATCCAAAGTAGCATCATAAGGTGTTTGGTCAACATTGTCAATACCTTCAATTAAGTTGTACTTACTAATTGGTTTTTTGCCATTAAACAGCCAAATTACACCAGCCTGAAGCCGGCCTTTTTGATAACCCCCTTCTAATGTTCCAAATACTGGTGGAATTGAAGACAACCTGTTTTTTGTATCATACGCTTCCCCTTGTGTGTATGTTAAAGAGCCTTTTGTATACCAATATTGATTGATATTTCCTTTAAAGCTAGCAGTCCCACCAAAAATACAGGCATTTTCTTTGTTTACATTTGCCATCGTATACGCTTCTTCTCCATCGTAAATAATGGTTGGTGAATTGTTTAATTCAAAATAATCACGTGTAATGTAATTGTGAAGTAATGTGTAATAAACATTTAACCCAGCCTGAAATTTTTTATTATGAAAGCTTTTTAAAATAGTGGTTTCGAAATTATAAGCATACTCTGGCTTTAGTTCTGTGTTAGGAACTGTTACTTTCCCATTTTTTTCTCTTATTTTACCAATATCATCAATGTTTGGCGATCTAAAGCCTGAAGAGACAATACCGTTTAGCTGCCAATTTATTGTTGGTTTGTATATGTAACCTATTGTTGCGGTTACTGCCGAATTATTTAAGGAAATATCCATATCAGGCAA
>JADWMI010000146.1:2883-6236 GCA_015767395.1 Bacteroidota bacterium
ATACGTGTTTCATCTTTGGTTAATGGCACAAAAAAATCTCCATTCAAACTAAAAACGTCAACCTTTTCATTTCTGTAATAGCCATCTAAACTCGAAAATTTTCTTTGAACTCTAGACTCTTTAATGTTTTGATAAGCCAGCGTAATGGTTCCACTTTCCAATAATTTCTTGTCTGGGTTTATTTTTAACTGTGGTGAGATTAGCAATCTTTTTTGTGGACCATAATACCATTCAGCAAATTTTAAACTTCCCTCTGAATATTCAGTCAAATTATCAAATCTTGGATTGTCTGATGACCTTGAATATTGAACATTTAAGGAAAAATCAGTTTTATCAGAAAAAGGAACTACAAATTTTTGCAACACATCCATTTGACTGAAATTTGTGTTTTTTTGAATATTAGGGTTGGCGTTTTTCACAGGACTATCACTGTGATAAGTGCTCGTATTGTTTGAATATTCGTAAACCTTTCCCCAAGTTTCATATCCGTGACGCCTGCTGTCTCCCATTCTTAAATCTCCAAAGTCACTATATGAAACACTTGTAAAAGAAGCCCATTTTTTAAACCTAAGCTCAATATTTCCTTCCCCAGTAATTTCATTATTGGTTGTACTATAACGTGAAAAAAACGAACTATTTACTTCTGTTTTATCACTAACTTTTGGAGATTTTGTATAATAGTGAATTACACCACCCAAAGCATCAGATCCATAAACTACCGATGAAGGACCGAAAATAACTTCGGTTCTTTCCAATATATTTGGAGAAACAGAAATGGCATTTTGTAAGTGACCCGTTCTGTAAATGGCATTATTCATTCTAACCCCATCAACAACTAATAATATCCTGTTAGCTTCCATTCCTCTCAATACAGGACTACCGCCTCCAAATTGTGTTTTTTGAACTTTAACACCAGGTAAACTTGCTAATAGATCGCCTGTGTTTTGTGGCGCCAATCTTTTAATTTCTACTTCTGAAATGACATCAACTTGTTCTGCGATTCTGCTTCTTTTTTCATTTCCTTTTGAGGCTGATAACACAACTTCATCTAGCAACTCTGCTTTTTTAACCAAATGAACAACAAATTCGATGAGGCCTAACTCCCTTTTTAAAATTTCATATTCGTAATATGATAAGTGATTGAAAGAAATTACATCCGTTTCTTTAAAGCCAGACAAATCGGCCATTCCTTCTTTATCTGTGTACACAACTATTTCTTGTGTATCGTTATATATCGTAACATTTTCAATTGGGAAGCCTAAATCTATCCCCAATACTTTCACGCGTTGTGCTTTAACTGACAGGGTTATTATAAAAATAAAAATTATTGCTAAAAACCTCATAATTAACTAAATACCTCCTTTAAAACGTTTAATGATTTTGGCTTTTTAAATCCACTCAAATGCAATTCATAATATTGCACAAGAATTGACAAAACAGCCTGTCTATTTGCAGAACTAAAATCAACTTGATGCAAAACATCAAAATTTATGCCTAACAGCTTCTTAAACTGATTTAAGTTTTCTCCAGAAACGGTGTTCGGTCTATTATTAACTGTAAAGCCCCCTTCAAGTAAATCAAAATAGGGTGTATTCATTACATTTATTTCGGGGTAAAATCCTAAATACTTGGTTAAATTCAACAAAAACAACAGGTGGAAATTCGCAATATTATCATGTGCATCAAGCCACAAAAAAGACGTTTCTAAATACTTGTATAAAGCACTATTTTGCTCCTCTTCTTTTATTGAATGGTAAACAATCTCTGATAAAAATAATGCGATGGTTTGTTTTTTAATATCAGTATAAATTGAGTTGTAAAAATGCAATACCTCAACATCTTTTAAAGTGTTTAAAGCCCCTTTATTATTATGATTTGCCGTTAACCCAAGCTGCATTAAAGGTTGAAAATAAGCCGATTTTAATTTTCCTTTTTTTGACTTCAAAACACCTCTTAACAAATATGACTTAATGCCGTAATTTTCAGTATAACAAGTAGTTATTAAACTTGTATCACCAAATTTGATAGTATTGATTACAATAGCTTTTGAGCTTTCAATCATTCTTAGTTAATTATGGCAATTTTAGCTACTTGAGATTCTGAGTTTTCGTTGGCGGTAAGTAACACAATATATACCCCAGAAGCGACCTTTTGGCCTGCTAAATTTGTTTTATTCCAAATAACTTTACCTCCATAAAGTTCTTCACCTTCTTTGACATTTGTTTCAAACACTAAATGTCCTGCAGCATCTACAATTTTCACATTTGTTCCTTTTGGTAAATGCGAGCCATTTCTACCATCTATGGTAATAAATTCGTTTGTTTTGGTTGAAGGATTTGGAAACGCATAAACTTCTGGTAAACTATCGCCATAAAAAGAAACATTGCTATTAAATCCAACAATTCCTTTATCTGTTGCAAAATATACGATTCCCGAATTATCATCAACCTCAATTTTCATAATATTGTTTGAGGGCAAAGGCGAATTGTTTTTATTGAAGTTTTGTAGGGTTTCATTTCCGCTTGGGCCTGTTTGAAGTGCGCCACCTGTTTCTGTTCCAAACCATTTGTTATCGGCACCATCAATTGCAATTGTATTCACTGGCTGATCACCTAATAATTTTTTTGGAATCCCATCATCTAAAATAATAACAGGTTCCGCATTTACAACATTTTGATCAAAAACACTAGATGTATTGTAAAGAACAACCAACCCTTTTTTTGTTCCAATCCACAATCTATTTCGATTATCAACTTTCACAGTTCTTACGTTTAAATCGGGTAACGACCCGCTATTTTCTTCTGTTGTAAGCGCTCTTTTTTTATTTCCATTTTCATTATAAGCCAACACACCATTACGCCTTGATCCAATAAAAATGGAGCTTGTTTTATCTATTACTAACTCATTCAATCCAAAGGCAGGGTTAGTTATAACCGAACTCATATCAACACTGGACCAATTTCCATTTTCACTATATTTTTTTATTCTATTATCAACCCAGGCATTTGCAATCCATAAATTCCCGTTTTTATCAAATGCTGAACCGTTTATTCTTGTTGTTAAATAATTAGGGGATTGAGGTAAAAAAACTTTTTCCAATGCGCTATTGGTGAAATTCCAAAAATCAACAACTTCATCATCTTCAACAACCAACATCCCTCCTGTATTTGATATATCGTTTGGACCACTTGCACCCCAAGAACTTAGGTAAACTTTATTTACATTTAAGTTATCAAATGTCACGTTCACCAAGTTTTTCACTTTAAAATCACTATATGGCTTGTTTACCCAAATTGAACCATTAAAATGACTATAAGGGTATCTTCCGTTTAAGGGTGTATAAGCAGCATCAT
>JADWMI010000509.1 GCA_015767395.1 Bacteroidota bacterium
TACAATTCCCATTTTTGGTGGTAGGGAAATGTTGTTTTTCCTAATGAAACCAGTTTCCAATCACCATCTCTTATTCCACGATTGGCAATATGTTCAAAATAGATAGTTCTATCTTGGTTGTTGTCTGAATTAAATGTAGGAATTAGACTTACACCTTCAAAAGGTATTATTTTTTGTCCCTTGAAACTTTCTGGATAGCTGGTTTTACTTGCTTCAAGAAGTGTAGGCATCATGTCAATCACATGACCAACCTGATTTCTTAATTCCCCTTTTGCTTTAATTTTGTTTGGCCAATGTACTATGAAAGGTGTTGATATTCCCCCTTCATGTTCGTATAATTTGTAATACTTCATTGGGGTATTACTTACATTTGTCCAGGACTCACCATAACTTTCATAAGATTTTTCAGTACCTAAATCTTCAAGCGTTTTACTGATACCTCTAGAAACGGGTAAACTGCTTGAACCATTGTCTGAAAGAAATATAATTACTGTGTTTTCCAATTGCTGTTGTTTTTCTAAAGTTTCAATAATCCTACCAATCCCTTGATCCATATTGTCAACTTGAGCTGCAAAAATAGCCATGCGTTTGTCCATATCTATTTGCTGTTCTTCAGATAAGTCATCCCAATTTAAAACAGAATTTTTGGGTTCTGATAGCTTTGTATTAGGCGTTATAATACCAAGTTTTAACATTTTTTCAAAACGTTTTTTCCGGGTTATTTCCCAACCAGCCATATATTTCCCTTGATATTTTGCAATATCTTCAGGTTTTGCTTGGATAGGCCAATGGGGTGCTACATGTGCTACATATAAAAAAAACGGATTTTCCTTTTTGGTTTTATAGTGCTCTTCAATAAAAGCACTAGCGTAATTGTTAATTTCATCGGTAAAATAGAAATCATCAGCAGGTTCTATATGGGTGTCTCCAATATATAAATTGGTTGGGTTAAAATAATCGGTAGCTCCTTTTAAAATCCCAAAAAACTTATCAAAACCTCTATGTAGCGGCCAGTTGTGTTTTGGGCTGTCAGGTTCACATTCATCATCTTTATTAAGATGCCATTTTCCTGAAATATAAGTTGAATAACCCGATTCTTTTAAAACTTCTCCTAAAGTAACACATTGATTGTTTAGTTGCGCACTATAACCAGGCTGCCCTAAATCTACTCTTGTCATCCAGCCCAACCCTGTTTGGTGCGGATACAACCCTGTTAAAAGCGATGCCCTTGTTGGGCAGCATCTAGAAGTATTATAAAATTGGGTGTATCGAATCCCATTATTTGCCAAGGCATCAAGGTTTGGTGTTTGTATTTCACTGCCATAACTACCAATGTCTGAAAACCCAAGATCATCTGCCAATATTACCACAATGTTTGGCCGCTCATTTATTTCTAAATCAATGCTTTTTTCCTTTTCTTGGTTTGCTGTTTTATTTGTATTGCATGAAATGAAAACAAGTACTAAAATTAAAAGAATAAAATTTTTCATGATTTGAAAAGTTTGTGTTAAAAAAAACTTCCTAATATTAGTTTCAAGTTGTTACTTGAAACCAAAAATCAGGAAGTCAGGAAAATTACTATTTATTTTAAAAAAGGGTGTTATTTTTTTCTTTCGGCATTATAAGCTTTCATTGAAGCATATATTTCTTTGGTTTCTTCTTTAGAAAACTTTTCTAATAAATTTTTATTCATCGCTTGAAATGATTCTTTATGAATGGCTTTTTTTTGCTCTTCTGACAAATTTTTATCTTTCAATTTTACAGAAGTCAATTCCATTTTATTTAACAAAACCTCATGCAAATTAGCTTTTTGGGCTTTGTCAAGTTTCATTTCTTTTGCAACATATTCAGTTTTCTCAAAAGCGCTTTTCTGAGCATACGATTTTTTTTGTTGTGCTTGTAAATTGGTTGTTAAACTTATAAATAGAACAACTAGGCCTAAGGTTTTAAGTAATTTCATATAAATATTTATTTTGGTTTAAATTATGTGATGCAATAGTACCCGGTTTTTTTAAAAAGAAAAGGGAGCTATGGTTTTTATGAAGGGGTTTATGGTTTTTTAAATGAACAAAGCTTATAAATATTGAATTTTATAAGCTTTGAAAGGATTTTAATTTTTTTAGTCTTTAAAGAAACGTTTTGTTGAAATAACATCACCTTCCATAAATATTTTTGAAATGTACAT
>JADWMI010000510.1 GCA_015767395.1 Bacteroidota bacterium
ACGGCAAATTATAGATACAGAATGTTTTAAAAAACTCTGCGAAGCAAACCGCTTATTAGTTTAATGACCCAAGTTCCAATTATTCTTGTAAAAACAAATGCTTCTGGGATATTTTACATAATACTACATTATAGCTATCATTTTTAATAATAGAAGTAAATACCTTAATATCGCCAGCGAGCCATCTTTCTTGATTATTACTTCAGCCACTGGCTAAACCAATAAATCAAAATGTACTATAATTTATATTATGTTAAATAGAATTTTTTACTATTAGGAAGGACTCCTCTATGATTGCTTTTGTAGCACCAAAGTTGTCATAGCTCGTTTATCTTTCACTATGGTCGTTTTTACATTTTCTATCCATTTAAAACGGTTGTCAGATTCTAATGTATGTAAAATAGCTGGTGTTAATAAAAACCGCGTTGAACCATCTGGTAAATTAAAAACACCATTACTCATTTCTTGTACCTGATTTTCAATTCCAATATTGGTTGCTGTACGAATTAATAAACTTCCCTGAGGTTTTAATATTCTGAGTAATTCCTCAAACATTTTTAAATATTGGTTTAAATCATTTGCAAAATGCAAAACGGCTATACAAATTACGTGATCAAAAGTATTTGTTTCAAAAGGCATATCAACAATACTCGCTTCCGTAAAATTTTCTTTTTGAAGTTTGTACAACTCTTTACAAGAATTCAATCGTTCGGTATTGGTATCTGTTCCATAAATCTCATAATCTGGCTGATAAAACCATTTTAGGTTTCTACCATTACCACAACCAACATCTAATATTTTTGCTCCTGGCTGATAACAATCTTTTAAAATTTGATCTAAAATATAAATATCAACGTCTTTGATATGCTCTTTAAGTACAGCTATGTTCATGATTTTATTTTTAGTTGATGCAAATTACAAAATCTTATTGAATCATTACTTTTAACAATAGCAAAACAGATTGGGTCAAATACAATTGCACTACATTTGCTGCATGCAAAAAAAGGGTCCTTCTCAATTAGAATTTATAGTCTTAATGGCTTCATTAATGTCGGTTGTTGCACTTGCCATAGATGCCTTATTGCCAGCGTTGGATGTTATAGGTAGCTCTCTAAACATATTAGATTCAAGAGACAATCAGTTTCTTATAATTTCAATCTTTTTGGGGCTGGGTATTGGTCCCCTATTATTTGGACCTTTATCAGATACTTTAGGTAGAAAGCCCATTGTTTATATAGGGTTTGGCGTTTTTATTATTGCTAGTTTTATTTGTGTTTCTGCCCAATCTTTAGAAATGATGCTGTTAGGAAGATTGTTGCAAGGCATTGGATTATCGGCTCCTAGAACCATTAGTATTTCCATCATAAGAGATGCTTATAGCGGTGATTATATGGCGCGAATTATGTCGTTTGTAACCGTAATATTTTTATTAGTTCCTATTATTGCTCCTGCTTTGGGTAAATTTATACTTGATGTTTATGGTTGGAAAGCCATTTTTTATATTCAGCTTATTTTTGTTGTACTGGTTTCTATCTGGTTCTATATACGGCAACCTGAAACCTTGCTTCCAGAAGACCGAAAAAGTTTTACACCCAAACATTTTATTAGTAGTACCAAAGAATTGATCACCTATAAGGACACTATTGGTTACACTATTATTTCAGGTTTTATTACTGGGTCTTTTATGGTTTATCTAAGTACTTCTCAGCAAATTTTTCAAAAACAATATGGTTTGGTAGACGAATTTCCTTTCATTTTTGCTGGGTTGGCGATATCTGTGGGTGCTGCCACTTTTTTAAACGGATCTTTGGTGCTTAAATTTGGAATGAAAAAGCTGGTTAGCCTGGCTTTGTATATGTTTTTCTTTGTTTCTTTGGGCTACATCCTGCTTTTTTCAAGTGGAGAAAATCCAAGTATTCTTATTTTACTATTCTTTTTTTCTTTACAATTTTTTGCCATCGGTTTTCTTTTTGGAAATGTTAGAGCGCTAGCGATGCAACCCGTTGGACATATTGCCGGAATGGGTGCCGCATTAACAGGTTTTTTATCAACACTTATGGCAGTTCCAATTAGTATTTATATTGGAAGAGCTGTTACAACATCTGCACTTCCCCTATTTGTTGGATTTTTAATATGTAGTGTTTTTTCAATCCTTGTTTTATTTTTTGTGAAGAAGGATGAAAA